>JAMPEO010000084.1 GCA_023665105.1 Candidatus Gastranaerophilales bacterium
AGCTGCTCTTCAAAGAACAAGAGACAGCTTAAGAATTGTTGAACTTGAGAACAAAATTGCTGCTGATTCTATGAAATATTTCCATAGATTGCCTAAATAAATTTGTTATATTTTTCTCATATATGTTAAAATTACTCTATGAGTAGGTTTAAGTTTTGCGATGAGAAATTATATTATATAGGCGGAATTGTTCGTGATGAAATTCTTCATCAAGATAGTTTTGATGTTGATATAACTTATGTCGGGAATGCTATTGAATATTGTAAGAATTTAGAAAAAAAAGCTTTTGGTAAGATATTAAAAATAAATGAGCCGTTTGGTACGGTTAAAATGCTTATTGATAATCAAGAAGTTGATGTAGCTTCTACCAGAAATGAAATTTATGAGAAAAAAGGACATCTTCCGCTTGTACAAGATATTGGTTGCTCGCTAAAAGAAGATGTTTTAAGACGAGATTTTACGGTTAATGCTCTTGCAAAATCACTTATGACCGGAGAAATTATAGATTATACAGGGGGCTTGCAAGATATTGAAACAAAAACATTACGTGTTTTGCATGATAATAGTTTTGTTGATGACCCTACAAGAATAGTTAGAGGCTTGAAATTTTCTGTTAGATTTGATTTTCATTTGGAAGAACATACTAAAAATCTTCAAGATAAATATCTTGAGAATATCAATTATGATATGAGCTATAAACGTTTGAAAAAAGAGTTGATAGAAACTTTCAACCTCAATTCACAGAAAGCATTTGAATTATTCTTCGAACAGAATATATACAAACTTCTATCACCTGAAAAAATTGTTCCGGCAGATTTTGATATTGAAACTCTTGTAAAAAATAATCCTGTAGAAAATATTTGGTTGGTTTATTTAGGTTTTATGAATTTAGAAAATCTTCCTTTGACAAAAGAAGAATCTGGAATTATTGATGATTATAATTCTGTAAAATGTTCAGAACTGCCTCAGGACGACTATGAGATTTATAAACTATTTAGTGGCAAAGCACCTGAAAGCATATTGTTATATATAATAAATGTTAATCAATTCATTGGGATGAGATATCTTGAAATAAAAGATATATCTTTAAATATCAATGGTGAGGATTTAAAATCTTTAGGTATTACACCATCACCGGAATATTCCAAGTGCTTTGATTATGTTCTTAAACACAAATTGGATAATCCATCAATGTCTAAAGCGGAAGAATTGCAACTGGCTAAGAAATTTTTTAGTTAATTATTCTTCATCTTCTGCAATAGATGAGCTTGCAAGTCTTTCACCTGCAATAGAATTTGCTTCTTTTAGAGATTCATTTTCTGCAGAATAAGCGTTAACTAAATTTTTAGCTGTTTCAAATTGTGCATTTTTAATATTTGATTTGATGCCTGCAATTTTACTTGATTCTTGGAATACTTTGCCAACTAATGCTCCGCCGATAGCAAGTACTGTTAGTATAGGTGCATTTCTAAGAACTTTCTTACCAAATGATTTTGCTGATTGTGTAAATGCTTTGGTTGTTTCCGCATTTTTAAATGTTTCTAATCTAGTAGCTAACTTTTCAGGCAATTTAAATTTTTCAGTTACACCTTTAAGTTTTTCAGGCATTTTAATTTTTTCTTTAGCAGTTGCTAATATACTTTCAGCACCATCTTTTACATTGTTTATAAATTCTTGTGCTTTAGGATGAGCAAGCATTTTAGGGCTCTTAACTGCTTTATTTACCAATGCATTCATTCCGAAGAATGTACCTACAGATGCTGTTAAACCGGCAAAGTACGTTAATGTACTATGTTTTCTTTCAAATTCATTAAGTTTAGGGCTTGCTTTTGTTGCAGCTTTATTTAGTGTGCTGATAACAGCTGGAGCCATAAGTCCTATTCCCCACATTGCACCATTACGTAATGCAGCTTTGCCGCCTTGTTTTAGAGCAAGAGATGATGCTGCAGCAATTAGAGGGATAGATTTTGTTGCGATATCAACTTTTTTAACAAATTTCTTATCATCTTCACGATATCTTTTATTATAATTTTTTACTGCCATTTTTGTAGTTTCAGCATTACTCATATTGATGAATTTTTCAGCTTTTGCTTTTTGTCTGTCTGTCCCGTGTTGTTCGTATGGGATACCATTTGTATTTACTACTGAAACTGTCATTGACATATTTATTTACTCCTTACACACTTTGTAGTTGTTCTAATATTTTAAATCCTGTGAAGGTTATTTTTGCTAGTTTATAGTTATTTTTTTACATTTCTTAAACATGTAGCAATTTTCTTATAAGAATAAACTTTATATACATGAAAGGTTACGTGTATGACTGGTGCAATAAGTAATGTAAATGGAACATCACAGAATTATGCAGGTATTGGTATCTATTGTAATGTTATAGATCCGTCAAAATTACCTCCTGATTCTCCATTACTTAAAAACCCTATGCCAAATTGTACAATAGTTGGTGCAGGCGGAAATGGTTGTTGTTCTTATCCACCGGGATACTATATGAACAATTATGCCGGTAATACTGTTAAAAAACGTGTAGTTGTGTTAACCGATGAATATGTTCAAAAACTTGATCAAATGCTAAGCAGCGAAGATTCTGAACTTAGAGCTTATGCTGCAAGTGAAGTTATTAAAAGACTTGATGAAGACAAAACAAGATATAACGATAAAGCATTAAACGCTCTTATAAACAAAATGATATTAGACCCTTACTGTCATAAAGTTAGAGAAAGAGGTTTAATAGCATTAGATTCTCAACTGGCAAGCGGTGATGAAAATACAAGAACAGTTCTTGAAATGGTAAAACAAGATCCAAATCTTGCAGACAGAGATAAAGGTATAATTGAAACAGCACTAATGCAAATGAGTGCTGAAACAACAATCGTTAATCAGCCGGTAGTTCCTAATACAGGGAGTAACGTATCATGACAATAGCACAAGCAGTAACTAAATATGCAATAAAAGCCGCAGGTGTTGCGGGTGCAGGAATACTTCTCTATGATGCTCATAAAGAAGGGAAAAGAATTGCTGATATAACAGCTCGAAAAGCAAATTCTGATGCTGCTTTAGATTGGTTTGATAATACAAGAAATCTTCATCAACCAAGTGCTGTTAATATGAAGCTAAAAGATAAATTATTCGATTTGGAATTAACCAATAATTTAAGAGGTTTTGTAAACAGTGGTATAGGTTATGTTAAAGGCTTTGTTGGAATGATGTTTTCAGATACAGTGCCTTGGGCATTGTCTGCAGCTGCACTTTTGACAAAAGGTCCATCTGCAGCACATAAAGGTACTGCTGCAAAAGCTTCAGGTATCGGACTTGGTCTATATGCATTATATGCGTTTGCTAAAAACGTATGTGGTCTTGGGGTAAGTCAAAGATAGTCCTGTTTAATAAAATAATCGGGTAATGTTTTCTTTCAATATATAAGGTTATTCTTATTTATTGAAAGGAGATTGTTATGAGAATATTAAAGATTATTGCATTTGTTTTAACAATAATTGGTGCTATTAACTGGGGACTTATCGGTTTCTTTAAATTTGATTTAGTTGCAGCGATTTTTGGTGAGATGACTCGTATGTCAAGAATAATTTATGCTCTTGTTGGTGTGTCAGGTATTATCACTTTGTTAACGGCTTACGGACGCATGGTTGATGATGTTTAAACAATAGAAAAAGGGCCTTGTCGGCCCTTTTCGTTCATTGTCGAAACATTTCATCGGTATTTTTAACCGGTACTTATATAAACAATTTTTTAATAATAAAATTTCATAAATCAAAAAATCTGTTACATAAATTCATGAAGTTTTATTACACAGTTTTTAAATCTAAAACTAAGTTTGTATAACTGTCACAAGTGGATGGTTTGTCCATTATTGTTGGAAATATTTTTTTATAAAAAGGTTTTTTACGACCACTTTCCGCAAACAAATCCATTGTTTCTATTCCCAGTTGTTTAAAATGTTCGCAAAGGCCATACATAAGTTGTTTTCCGATGCTTTTAATATCTCTTTCCTGCTGTTTAATTATATTAGAATCAGCCTGCAAAAAACTTAATGTAGCATTTTTTTCTGCAAGATAAAAATCTGCAATTCCTAAAATTTCTGAGGGTTTTAGTTTATCAAAGTTATCAGTTTGAGTTGTAATTGCGTATACTTTTCGATTTGGAGCAGATGACGGGCTGGTTATTATACTGATAAATTCTGCACCTTGCCAACTTTTAGGTAATTCTTCTAAGGCTTTCAAATCTTCAGGATTAGAAAAATTAACTTCAACAATATTAGCTTTTTTAGGAAGATATCCTTGCACAGCTTTTTTAAGTACTTTTGTTTCCAATAAATGAGTACCGCTAAAACTTGTATTGTTGGTTCTATTACACACTTCCATATCTATAATAAGTTTAGATATGTTCAAAACTTGTGTATTTTCTTACGTTTATCATTATTTTGTAACACTTGTTAATATAATGTTTATGCTAATATATTGTCATAGACTATCATTTCGTTTTAAGGTTAGTATGATGAAAAAGATATTATTAGCAGTAATAGTTTTGTGCATGACTTTGTGCAGTGTTAGTGCTGAAGAAATTGTTAAAATCAATATGAAACAAGCTATTGATATAGCTATTGCAAAAAATGTAACTTATCAATCAAAAAAGAAAGATCTGGCTATTGCAGAAAAAAATATTGGTATTGCGAACCGACTTAAAAACCCTCAATTTTTTTCACATACACTTATCGGGCGTGTTACAAGAAGTAATAACAGCCAGCTGGGCTTGAATATTCCTGTAGAAGTTTTGAAACGTAGTGCAAGAAAAAGAGTAGCTCTTGCAGAATATGAAAAAGCTAAAACCGAGCTTGAAAGATATGAATATAATTTAAAAGTTGATGTAATGGATGCATACTTTGATATTTTGTGTGCAAAATCTTATTACATCCTAATGCAGAGAAAAGAACGTTGGTATAAGGCTGTTCTTAAAGTTGCCGAACATAAGAAACATTCTGAACCAAGATATGAAATTAACGTACTTCGTGCAAAAACAAAGCATGAAAGAGAGTTGATGAATTTAAACTATCTTGAATCTAATGTGAATCGTGCTATTTGTAATTTTAATAAAGTTTTGAATACAAACGAACGGACTATTACTTACGATACTGTTGAAAATTCGTTGCAGGATAATCAGGAATTGTTGCAAATTACACTTCCTTCTTATGAAGAGTTAGAAAAAGTTGCATTAGAACATAACTATGAATTGAAAATTTCAAAAGATGATATCAATATTGCAGGTAAGAATGTTACTTTGGTTAAACGTCAGTTAATACCGGATTTACAATTAGCAGCAGGTTATGCATATCAAAAAATGACGGTTCATGACCCGTATAATGGTGCTTATGTATCTGCAGGTGTTGATTTACCTATTTTCTATGCATTCAGACCTGAAATCCAAAAAGCAAAGATTACACTTGAACGTTTACAATGTGATAGAGTTGCTTATGAAGATATTCTAAGATATACAATACAGGACAACTATAATATGTTCAATGCTCAAAAGAAGAATATGGAATGTGCAAAAAAAATCTATAACGATATGGACACAATTTTAATACTTGAATCAAGAGCTTATGAACGTAATGAAATCCGACTTATGGACTTGATGGGGATTGAAGACTCCCAACAAACATATATGACAGAGTTTATTAACTGTATACATGAATATTATAGAGCGTACCTTGAATTATTAAGAAACTTAGGACACGATATTAAATCAACAGAAACATTATAGATAGTAGTTTTCCTTAATATTACCTTATGTTTATGTTAGTATGATGTTGTGTATCATAATTTGTAAATCACAAGTCGAGTATGAAAACTAAAATATTAGCAATAATTATATTACTATGTATATCTACGTTTGCTGCGTGTTTTGTACAATCGAAACTTGCAGAAAATACTGATTTTAAAAAATATTCGGTTGCTTTAGATGCATATAAAAAAGAGGATTATTTTACAGCATACAGGAATTTCTCGAAAGTATCATTATTTTCGGAAATAAAAGCTCCTGCACTATTTAGACAGGCACGTTGTGCAACATTGCTTGGCGATACAAATGCTGCAAAACGCAATTATACATTATTATTGCTAATGTATCCAAATTCACCGTTATATGTTGTGAGTGAATATAATCTTGCAATGTTGTTATACGAACTAAAAGATACTTCAGCTCGGAAACATTTTGTCCATATAATAAAATATTATCCGGAAACAGATTTCGCATTAGCCTCTGAATATTATGTTGCAAGTATTGATATGGCAGCCGCACAAAAAACAAATTGGTATTGGAGAAGAAAAGATCTTAAATCTAAATCATTACATCATTTTATCAGGTATGTAAAACTTTCTCCTGATGGACGATTTGTACAAGAATCTATAAATAAAATCCAAAAATTAGGGATTGCTATTACAGAAGATGATAGTCTTGCCCTTGCAGAATCTTATTATAAGCGTGGCATTTATGCAGAAGCTGCAAATTATTTTAAAGAATCTCCACAAGAACTTAGTTGGGCTAAGTATGCTAAAAATGAGTTTAAACGTGGAAATTATCCGTTCGCAAAATCACTTATGGAAAACGGATTGAAATATTATTCTACAACAGTAGACAGGCATGATGCTTATGATGCCATAGATAGTTATATTTCGTTATTTGATGATAAATTAGCTGTGATAAATTATCTTTTAAATACTTATTCAAAATCATCTTGCGTAGATTATCTATTGTTTCTAAAAGCAAAATACTCTTCTGAAAATCAACAATATCTTATTTATGAGCAACTTTATGATAAGTATCCTGATAGTGATTTTTCTGCGGAAGCTTTGTATAAAGCATTTTATGCTCAAGTTGATAAAGAAAACTACAATAAAGCTATTAGTTTAGGACAAAAACATATCAAACATTTTAAAAATTCTGATACTTCTCCAGCTGTTCTTTTCTGGTTAGGAAAAGTTTATGAACGAAAGAAGAATCCCCCGCTTGCTAAAAGCTATTATAAGAGGGTTATGGCAAAGTTTCCTGATAGCTATTACAGCTATAGAGCATATTGCAAGCTTCATAAAGATAAAGAACTATTTATTGATACCAATGTAAAAACAAAACCTATACTGTTCCCTTGTTCTGATAAACAAGAACAAAATATGGCTAACAAACTTATAGAACTTGGGGATTATGATTTTGTGTCTTAGTAGTAGAAGTGTCCGGTTT
>JAMPEO010000085.1 GCA_023665105.1 Candidatus Gastranaerophilales bacterium
GCAAAGATATCAAATCTTTTTCCGGAATAAGTTTTCCTTCATTTTCATACTGCTTCAACAGAATACTCTTACCATCAATAGTAAAGTACTTTGTATCATCTTCATTTGGAACATCTAAAAGATTTGCAAACACTGCAATATTTTGTGACATAGAATTAAATCTGCCTGCCAACTCATTTAATTTTTCAAAAACTTCTTCTTTAGGTGCATCAGCATCTCAGCCTGCTGAATTTTTATAAATATTTCTATACAATTCAGATTCAGGATTTGAATCATCTGTAATTATACCTGTAAAAGTATTAAAGATATCTACAAATGCATCAATTTGATCTTTATACCCCATTTTATTAAAGGCTTCACGATATGCATTTACATCCTTAGGATTTTTAACAATATTTTGTTCTAATCTGTTATACTCTTTAAGAACAGTTTTCTTATCTTTCTTAACGTGTAAACAGGTTGCTGCCCTGTCAAGTTCCGCTTTGTCACCTTTTTCAATACTTTCACTACTTGATTTAATTTCATTCAAAATTAAATTATTTCTATCGCCATAGCCCATTTCTTCATAAAGAGTATCCAAACCGTCTGTTGTCAAGTACTCGATATTTGTTTTTATCGCATTTAGTCCTTCAAGAATAGCCTCTTTATCATCAGGTTCAACATTTAAAGCCTGTGCAAAGTGAGTCATCAATTTTTTATCATTTTTCTTATCTATTTTTTCGATAACTTGAGCATAACCATTTATAATTCTTGTTTCTCTGTCAGGAATATTGTTCCTTATTAGATTATCAGTAAGATTATCTTTTTCCATCAAGCCCAATATAACACTTGCTCTATAGATAGATTCAGCTTCATATAATTTTCTTGCATTTGCAATATTCTGCGATAAAGGATGAGAAGTATTTAAACTTTTTTCAAGAGCTTTTCTAGTTTCTAGATTTGAGACTAAAGATGAAGTTTTTTCTTCTAAAGACTCTTTATTTACATCAGCACCATATTTATCCATAAAATACTGTTTGATTTTTTTAGTTTTTTGTGAGGATTCTTCATTTGGAATGAATGCATATTGTTGAATATCTTTTGGAAGTTTTTTAATTTTTTCTGATGTTGGCTGATAGAAATTTAAAATATCAGATAACACATTTTTTCTATCATCTTTACCAACAGATGGTATAATCGACTTCACATCTTTATTCATCAAATGATTATATTCTTTTACTAAATTAAGATTTTTATCATAAGACTCTCTGTTATCTCTTTGCATAACAGATTTTTTAATTTTAGAGGATTTTACATCACCAATAGTTTCTTTCGCTTTTGAAAGAGCCTGATAATAATGCTGTTTATATTTCAAACTTTCATCATGAATATCTTGAACAAAGAATGAATCATGGAAAGCATCCAAATTATTTTTATCAAAAGCATTAAAATCTTGTAGATTTTCGTTATGAGCACCATACATGCCGGCAATATTCATCCATTGAAGCGTAGATGCATCAATAATTCTATAGCCTCTATCCTGAGCATAATCGAAATCTACAAATGTCTTTTTAACAGGAACTTTTTCACCGGAGCCAAGATTTTGACGGTCATAAACTTTCATTGTTGGCTCATCATCAAGTTCAGACAATAATGCATCAACATATTTTGGTTTATCTTCATAAGCAACAGCTTTTCTAACAATAGAAATAGCAGCACACATACCATGTGTTTTTTGGTTAACAGCTTTCATATTAGGAATTTTTGATTCAGGAGTATCAATGGCAAGGTCATTTATCATTTCTGCCAATACTTGAGTCTTTTTATCTTCTAGCTGTGGATTTATCTTATAATTAGGACTCATGAAGAAATCTAATTTTTGCATAACATAACGTTTTTGTTTAGTAGGAGTTTCTGTAGATGTTATGAAATAGTCCATGTTACGCTCAAGAGCTCTGATATTTTCATTCGCATTATCTTTTAATGAATCTTTATCAACTCTCTTCATAATTGAACGTTTATGCATAAGGATTGCTTTTTCATCAGACGTAAGAGTCTTCTTCTCATCAAAAACTCTTTTTATTTCAGGCAAATACTTTTCTCTCAATATCGGATTTGAATGTGCTAATGATTCTTTTGTAGCATTTCTAAGTTTAGAACGCCATTCATTTTTTGTCTTTTTGCCATTATCAATATTGGTTTGATAAGTCAAATGTTCACCAACATCTAACAAAAATTGGATATTTTCTTCACCACGCTGTTTTGCCAAATTTTCTATTGCTTTATTTATACGTCTTTGATTTGGTTCTGTAAGTGAGTAATCATTATTTTGTTTTAGTTGAGAAGTAGTGTTACGGTCTTCACGCACCCCTTTAAAAATAGGGCTTTGAGTAATAAAGTTAACTTTCATTGCACATCCTTAATTTCTAGTTATGTTGGTTTTTTGCTTTAAAACGGGTAAACATTTATTTTTGTTAGTTTAGATATATATTTTTACAAAATGTTACTTAAGTGTCTATTTTACAATATATCTAGCCTAATTTAACAACTTGTCAAACCTAAAAAAATATGCAATAATGTTATTACTTTGCATGGGTGCTAATTTTGTTCCTACATTTTTAATAAACGGGAGAATTGACTCAGCGATGTTTTGAAGTATACCCGCCAATTACAAAAATAATTGCCAGCGGGAAACGGATACATCAAGGCGTTCACCCACCTGCTGAGACCGGCAGGTAACAAAATCACATCTGTGCAAAGTTTTTTATTTTTTGTTTATAATCATGTCTATGAGTATAAAATGTAGTTTAAAAGATATATTTCTTACATTCTTAAAAGTAGGAGCAATATTATTAGGCGGTGGGTATGTCATTCTCCCGATTCTTCAATCAGAAGTCGTTGAAAAAAGAAATTGGATTACCGAAGAAGAACTGGTTGAATATTATGCAATAAGCCAATCATTACCGGGTCTGATAGCAATAAATATATCTATCTTTATAGGATATAAAATCAAAGGTAAATTTGGGGCACTGGCTGCTGTAACAGGACTAACTTTTTCAGCATTTTGGGCTATTGTCTGTATGTCATCAATCCTTGCAACAATGACAAATAACAGTTATGTAAAAGGAGCATTATGGGGCGTTGAAATAGCAGTGTTAGTACTTATCATCTCTGCCGTACGTGAAATGTGGGGAAAAGCTATCAAAGATAGTGCAGGTTTTATTTTTTACTTGATAGCACTTGGCATTATGCTATTTAGTAAAATTTCTCCTGCTTATATAATTATTGCTTCTATATTTGTAGGCATTATTTATAAATCTTTAACAAGAAAAAGAGGTGAAAAATGATAGAAACAATCACCTTATATTTTCATTTATTCAAAGAATTTTTTCAAATAGGATTATTCTCTTTTGGCGGTGGTTATGCAACTTTACCATTCTTACTTGATTTAACACAAAGATATGATTGGTACAGTGCTAAAGAGCTTTCTCAAATGATTGCAGTAGCATCTATTACTCCCGGACCTGTAGGAATTAATGTTGCAACATACGCAGGTATGAAAGCTCAAGGAGTGCTAACAGCCCTTATCGCAACTAGTTCAGAAATTTTACCATCTCTATGCATTGTAATCCTTGTATCAAAATTACTAAGAAAATTTAGTGATAACTTTTATGTTCAATCAGCGATTTTCGCACTAAAACCAACAAGTTGTGCATTGTTATCTTGTGTCGGTATACAGTTAATCAAATCAACACTCATAACGCCACATCAAAATCAAATTATTGGATTATTCTTATTCATTGCATTATTACTTGTTAGTATTTTTAAGAAAAAAGACCCGCTATGGTTTATTGGTATAAGTGCAATCATTGGACTTATACTAACAAAAATGCATTGTATTTGTTAGTTTTATCTCATTTTACCTTTTGGATCTAAAATATCACGTATAGTATCACCAACAAGGTTAAAACATAATACTGCAACAAAAATCAATAAACCGGGAGTTAACAGCCAAGGACGATATAAAATATTGATATATTCTTGTGCCTCTTTAAGCATATTTCCCCAGCTTGCATCAGGTTGCTGAATACCTAACCCCAAGAAACTTAAACCTGATTCAGAAAGAATATAAGAAGGAACACTTAAGGTCATAGCAATGATAACATAACTTGTTGTTTGTGGAAGAATATGACGAATAATAACTCTTAGTTTAGATGCTCCAATAGTTTCCGCAGCCTGTACGAATTCTTCTTTTTTGATAGATAAAACCATACCTCTGACAACACGTGCAAACCCTGCCCAGCCAATCAATGCCAAGATAATAACAATTAGAGTAAAACGTTGAATACTTGTCATATTTGCAGGTAAAACTGATGCTAGAATAATCAATAAATAAAAGCTTGGTATAGCCATAACTGCTTCTGCAAATCTCATCATTGCAATATCAACCCAGCCGCCAAAATATCCGGAAATTCCACCATATAAAAGCCCAATAGGGAATAATATAAATAATGCCAAAAATCCAATCGTTAAGGATATTCTTCCGCCAAATAACAAACGAGAAAACACATCACGTCCGTTAATATCCGTACCCAAAAGATATAAACGACCACCATCATCTGTACCAATCAAACGTATAGAACAAGGCACTACTCCCAAAATTTTGTACTTATCTCCTTTTACAAACATTTTTAGATAATGTTTTTGTGTTCTATCCAATTTATAAACATTTTGATATAACTTTGGTTCAAAAACTCTTATATAATTATAAGTATAAGGCAGCGAAAACTTACCATTCTCATCTATTGTATAAATTGGAGATGGCGGTGCATAAGCCTGATTTCTATCAGAAAAATCTTTAGAATACGGTGCTATAAAATCAGCACAAGCAATAAGCAAATACATTAGTAATAATATAATTAAGGCAGGACCTGCAAATTTATCTTTCAGAATTTGTCTAAGCATTTCCACCTCTCATTCTAGGATCAGTAATAAGAAGTAAAATATCAGCAAGTAAATTACCTAATACAAGCATTACTGAACCAATCATCAAAGATGCCATAACAAGATTTATATCAGATTTCATAACAGCTTCAAGTATCAAACGCCCCAATCCCGGATACTGAAAAACATATTCAGTAAGAGCCGCACCGCTGAGTAATCCTGCGAATTCAAATCCTAACAAAGTAATCATTGGATTAACAGCATTTCTAAGTGCATGTTTAAATATTATCTGAAATTCTGATAAACCTTTTGCTCTGGCAAATTTCACATAATCACTATCCAACACATCAAGCATATTTGCTCTCATTTGACGTTGCAATCCTGCAAGAGAAATTGTAAATAATACTGTAACAGGTAACACTAAATGTTTTGCTATATCAAAAACCTTACCTATAAATGATAAGTCACTAAAATCATAACTTGTTAAACCGCCGACAGGAAACAAACCTGTTTTTACGGCAAAAATCAATAACAATATGGCAAAAAAGAACGATGGAATTGCCATACCAATACTGGAAAGAATTGTTAAAAGCCTATCAAACTTACTTTTGTTATAAACAGCTCCCAATATGCCCAAAGGAACACCTACAATCCAAGTCATAAATATTACGACAATAGTAAGAAGTAATGTATTAGGAATACGTTCCCCTAACTTTGTAGAAACCTTTTCACCACTTGATGTTATTCCCAAATCACCTTTTATAAAAGATTTTGCCCATAAACCATATTGAACCATAATTGGTTTATCCAAGCCCAACCTAACTTTTTCAGCCTGCAGTGTTTCTTGAGATATTGCTGGATTAAGCCTTAACTCTGCAAGAGGATCAACTGGTGATAATCTTATAATGAAAAAACTTATAATAGAAACAATAAACAATAGAGGTATCGTTTGCAAAATACGTTTTAAAATAAATTTCCATAGTTTCATATTTATTTCCCGCCTCCGTCAATAAATATTTCCTCCGGATTATATGTCAATCCTGACAAAGATGACGGATAAATATTTTTAAATTTATTTCTGATTGCATAAATTCTGATTGGAGAATATAAATATACAATCGGTCTTTGTTCATATACAATTTGTTGATATCTATCATAATATTTTTTTCTGTCTTTAAAATTTAACATCAAAGCTGCTTTATCATAAACTCTATCAAGTTCAGCTTCCCAATCTAATCTGTCTTTAACAGGTTCATTTGCAGGTCTTTGATTAAAGATATGAAGAGGACCGGATGAATTCCAAACATTCTTACCGTTATGAGGTTCTACAGATGAACCTGTAAGTCCCATAATCATCATATCCCAATCATAAGAATTAGTAATTTTATTTACAAGAGAGTTAAATTCGACAGGTTTAAAATTAACTTGCATCCCAATATCCGCCAAGTCCTGCTTAACCATAACGCCTATAGCTTCACGCTCCGTATTCCCTGCATTAGTGTATAAATCAAACTCAACAAGATGATTATGTTTATCATATAATTTGCCTTTTTTGAAATAAAAACCACTCTTTTTGAGATATTCTTTAGCAAGTTTGACGTTCCTGTCATGCCCCTTCAATGATTCGTTCAAATAAATTGAGTTTTGGCTTTCTGCCGTAAACAAAGGAGATGCCATTCCATTAGCAATATTCTGCACCATACCTTTTCTATCAAGTGCATAATCTAGAGCAGTTCTAAAGTTTACATCATTAAACCACTCTTGTTTCACAGGATTTACAAAATATTTTTTAACACCTTTATTATACGTATATCGCCTGTTAAGATTGATAGCCACAAACATTGTACCTGTATCAGGACCTAAATTATAAATAACATAATCCGATTTAAGTTCTTTTGCTTTATATCTTGCAACATCCCCGCCTTTTAAAGAAATTTCATCAAGTTCTTTCGCCTCAAATTTCAGAATTTGATTATTCAAATCTCCGACTATCAAATACACAATCTTGTCTAGATAAGGAAGCTTTTGTCCATTTTTATTTATCATATAATAATTTGGATTTCGCTCAAATACAACTCTTTGAGCAGGTACGTATTCTTTTACTCTAAAAGCACCACTTGAAACAATAGATTTAGGGTTAGTATTAGTAGATAAGAATCTGTTAAAATTCTTTTGCCAATCTTTCTGAGAGGTAAAATAATGTTTAGGAGCAATAGAAGCAGATAGCATCCTTAAGAATGGTGCAAAT
>JAMPEO010000086.1 GCA_023665105.1 Candidatus Gastranaerophilales bacterium
AAGAAGATAGTGCAGAAATATATAACAATATGGGATTAGCTTATGCACATCTTGGTGATTTTGATAATGCAGAAAAATCATATACAAAATCAGTAAAACTTGATCCTACAATTCCACAAACTTATATCAATCTTTCGGATTTGTATTATAAGAACGGTGATTTAGCCGGTGCGATTGGAGTTTTGGAACGTGGAAGCTATGAACTTGAAGATAATTATGTTATAGCTCATCTGCTTGCAAGAGTTTATATAGAAGATTCAAGATACGATATGGCAATATGTGAACTTGAAAAAATATTAGATGCACAACCTGAAAATTATGATGCTTATTATGATATGGGTAGAGTGCAATTTGAACTTGGCAATTATGAAGATGCCATTTCAAACTTTGAAAATGTTATTGAATATAAAGAAAACAATGAGTTTTTATATTACTATTTGGGACAATCTTATGAAGCAAATAATGAAGTTGATAAAGCTATTTCAAACTATTTAAAAGCAACTGCAATTAACACAAAGTTCCCAATGCCTTATAAAAAATTGGGTGTTTTATTCCTTGCAAGAGAAGACTTTGAAGATTCTGTAGAATTCTTTGAAGATTATATGAAGCTTGATGTTCCGGATGAAGAAAAAGAAAATGTAAAAGTTCTTGTTGAAAGAATTAAAAAGAAATTATGAACACAAAATATTGGGTTGGTTTTTCAGCAATAGAAGAGATTGATTCAAAATTCATTGAAATTTTGTACAATCATTTTGGTGATATAAAAATAGCTTTTGAAGCCAATGAATCGGAGCTGTCTGCCATCGATGGGATAACAAAAAATAAGATCAATGAATTCTTAACTCATAGAGAGAAGATTGACCTTGATGAGAAATATAATGCTGTTTTGGAACGTGGGATTAAGGTTTTGACTTATGAGGATAAGCATTATCCTTATATGTTGAAGAATATTGATAATCCGCCGATGGTTATATATTACAAAGGGGATATTTCCTCTTGTAATTTAGAGAGGACTCTTGCTATTGTTGGTTCAAGACGTATGAGTTTAAATGCAAAAGAAAGCCTTAAAAAGATTATGAAAGGTTTTATTGGTACAGATTTATGTGTTGTTTCAGGGCTTGCAGCCGGTGTTGATACTGCAGCACATAGATTTGCATTAGATAATGATTTAAAAACTATTGGTGTTATTGCAGGCGGATTAGATTTTGTTTATCCTGCGTCAAACAAGGGTTTGTATGAAGAAATTATCAATGGAAAAGGTGCCGTTATCTCTGAATATTACCCGACTTTCGAACCATTAAAATTCAGATTTCCGCAACGTAACAGAATTGTAACAGGATTATCTTATGGCACATTAGTTGTAGAAGCTGCATTAAAAAGTGGAGCTTTAATCAGTGCAAATTTAACCTTAGAACAAGGAAGAGAACTTATGTGTGTTCCTGGTTTAATTACAAATCCAAATACAGAAGGTATTTATAAACTTATTAAAACAGGAGCTTCACTAATCACTGAATCTGATGATGTTTTGAACGCACTGAATTGGGTTGCAGGCAAACAACAAACATTGTTTGATACGAATGAGAAAAAAGAAATTATTGAGAATGATGATAACTTAACATTTGACGAGAAAAAAATTCTTTATACAATAGATATAGAACCTAAAAGTTTTGATGAGATTCAGAAGTTAACAAAAATGAAAACAGATGAGTTGCTGATGAATTTAACAACTCTTGAACTTAAAGGAAATATTGAGCAAACACTAGGAGATAGATATAAAGTAAGATGAGTCCGGCAGCAAAAAAAACTACATCTAAAGCTACAACAAAAAAAGCGAGTACTAAAAAGACCTCTGCAAAAACAGGTGGTGAAAAAGCACTTGTTATAGTTGAGTCTCCTGCAAAATCTAAAACTATTAAGAAAATTTTAGGTTCAAACTATACTATTGAAGCCAGTTTAGGTCACGTTAGAGATTTATCTTCTAAGAACGATTTGGGATTTGATGTTAATAATAATTTTGAACCATCATTTGTTATTCTTCCAGAAAAGAAAAAAGTAGTATCAAAATTAAATGCTTTGGCAAAAGAATCTGATAAAATATATCTTGCATCCGACCCTGACCGTGAAGGAGAAGCGATTGCTTGGCACGTAAAAGAAGTTTTGAAAGTGCCTGAAGATAAAATTTTTAGAATTGAGTTTAACGAAATTACACCAAAAGCTGTTAAACATGCTGTAGAAAATTATCGTCAAATAGATATGGATAAGGTTCGAGCACAGCAAACAAGACAAATTCTTGATAAATTGGTTGGTTATAAACTTAGTCCTGTTTTATGGAAACAGCTTGGTAATTATCATCTTTCAGCAGGTCGCGTTCAATCTGTTGCGTTACGTATGATTTGTGAACGTGAAGAAGAAATTGATGCTTTCAATCCTGTTGAATATTGGACAATTACTGTTCAACTGGAAAAAGACGGTAAAATATTTGAGGCAGAACTTGCTAAGTTTGTTGATAGTAAGATAGAAATCAATAATGAAGAAGAAGCTTTAAAAATAAAAGCTGTGTTAGAAGATGAAAATACAGAATATGTAGTTTCAAAGGTTGCTAAACGTGAAACATCAAGAAAACCTACAGCACCGTTTATAACATCAACTTTACAACGTGAAGCAAGTTCAAAACTTGGTTATGGTGTTTCTAAAACAATGCAGATTGCACAGAAACTCTATGAAGGTATTGAACTTGAAGAAGGTTCTGTCGGTTTAATCACATATATGAGAACTGATAGTGTTCGTATCTCTGACGATGCTCAAGAGATGGCAAAAGATTTTATTCTTAATAATTATGGTGAAAACTATTATCCTGACAAGCCAAATATTTATGGTAAATCTAAAAAGAATGTTCAGGATGCTCACGAAGCTATCAGACCGTCATATCCTGAAAGAACACCTGATAGTATTAAACAGTATTTAACAAATGAACAATATCGCTTGTATAAACTTATTTGGAATAAGTTTATGTCATCACAAATGGCACCTGCAAAAATAGCAAACAAAACAGTTGATATTACAGCAGGAGATTATGAACTGAGAACCGGTACAAGCAAAGTTTTGTTTGATGGATTTTTGAAACTATACAAAGATGCGGAAGATAATGAAGAAGCCAAAATTCCTGATTTACATGAGGGTGATGAGCTTGTAAGAAAAGATGTTCTTCCAAAACAACACTTTACTCAACCGCCTCCAAGATATAGTGAGGCATCGCTTGTTAAAGCGTTGGAAGAATACGGTATTGGCCGTCCGTCTACTTATGCAAGTATTATTACTAAAATTCAACAACGTCAATATGTTGAAAAACAAGATAAAGCTCTTGTTCCGACATTTTTAGGTAAAACTGTTTCAAAACAACTTGTTAATCAGTTTACAGATATTATGGACTATGCATTCACTGCAGGCATGGAAGAAAAATTAGATAAAATTGCTGATAAAAAAGCTGTTTGGAACAAAGTTCTTCAAGATTTTTATACACCATTTATGGATACTGTAAATGATGTTATGAGCAACGCTCAAAAGATTAGGATTGAGAGTGATGTTACATGCCCGAACTGTGGGAAAAAGATGATAATCAGAACAAACAGATATGGTCAACAGTTTTTGGGTTGTTCAGGTTATCCTGAGTGTAAAACTATTTTATCATTGGATAAATCAGGTGGAATTGTGAAAAACGATACAGAGCCGCAAAAAGCTGATGAAAAATGTGAAAAATGTGGCGGCGATTTATATATTAAAATAGGACCTTACGGCAGATATACTGAATGTGCTGAATGTAAGGACAGAAAAAGTATTGTAAAATCAACCGGTGTTACATGTCCTAAATGTCAACAAGGAGAGATAATAGAGCGTAAATCAAAACGTGGTGTTGTATTCTTTGGCTGTAACAAATATCCTGATTGTGATTTTGTGTTATGGAATGAACCGACAGGAGATGTTTGTCCGCAATGTAATTCACTACTTGTAAAACGTACCCTAAAAAGTGGTGATGTTATCGAGTGCTCTAACAGAGCGTGCGGATATAAAGCTGAAAAGAAATCTGCTGAATAAATTTATAAGGAATTTTTATATGGAAAAATTTATGGAAATAATTACCAAAAATAAATGGTTATTTTGGACAGTTTTTGCAGTTATTATAATTCTTGGTTTAGGATTAAGGCTGTCAATTATTCATTTCCCTCTATGGTATGATGAGGGTTGTTCAATAGCGACTGCTATAAATTCTTTTCCGGCAGGTATAAATGATTATTTATGGAACCACGATTTGCAGCATACACCATTTTATTTTTATATTTTACATTACATTATGCAGTTTTTTGGTGATTCAGAAGTTGTTTTAAGGGTTTCCTCTCTAATTGTAGGAATTGCGTTATTGCCGGTAACATATATAGTTGCAGAAAAACTTTCATCATCAAGAAAAGTTGCTTTGTTGGCAATGCTTATGATGAGTGTTAACACTTTTCAGGTTCTTTATTCTATTGAGATTAGAATGTATCCGCATGTAATGCTTCTGGCACTTTTATCAATAAATTATTTAATTGATTATGACAGAAAAGGTGATATATCATCTCTTATCAAACTCGGCATTGTGAATGTTTTGAACCCATATTTTTTAACAGGTTCAATCGTTTTTGTAATAGCACAATTTATTGTTTATACATCATATCTTGATGCAAAAAAAGCAGATAAAAAGTTGGTTTTTAATTATGTTATTTCAAATTTAATAACTTTGTTATGTTTGATTCCGTATTTTGTTATAGTTGGACATTATGCGATTGTACGTTCCACGTTCCTTGTAACTGATTTGTCAAAGTTTGAGTTTATAAATGTTCTTGGATTATTACAAAACCTTTTTGCTGCTGATCCGGGACATATCCACGAAACAAGACATGAAGCATTTCCTGTCGGTTGGCAAACTATATGTTTAGTCTTGCTTCCAATAATCTATATGTTTATAGGATTATTTAACAGTTTGAAAGACAAAGAAAAACTAAACAGTGTAATACTTGGAATTGTTGGTTTGGCTTTTGGTATTTTTTGTTTTTTATCAAGTATTAATGTTATTGCTTTTACAGGAAGATATTTGATATTTATAGCTCCGTTATTGTTTATTTTGACTGCAGTGGGGCTAAGATATCTAAAAAAAGCACATGTTATTGCGTTCGCAGTTTTCTATTTGATTGCTTGTGTTTACGGACTTTCACAAACGTATAACTTATATAAAAGAATTGCCTATTTTTCTTTGGAAGCACCTGCTGATTTTGTTAGAAAGCATACCTTGGGTAAAGATAATTTGGTCATTATGCCTTTTGCATCTTCTGTTTCATTCTATTATTTCAAAGGTGAAGATATGCCAAGAGTTATGCCGCTAGAACTTTTCCACGAGGTTCGTAATCCTGAAAACGAAAACTTTTATAGTGATGCTCAAATAAAAGCTTTCAAAACAGAAGATAAATATCAAGTTTTCCAAAAAATTATACTTGATAATGGGTTTATATCAGATAATTTTGTAAGACATATTAAAAAAGAACTTGATAGAGTGCCATCAGGCGGGTATATTGTTTGGGTTGTTTATTATACAGATAACTATGCTATCCAACCTGAAAATGTTGTAAAACAAGTTTATAGTAATATCGAAAATGTCAAAAACCACACAATGACAGGCATGATGTCTAAATTTGATATTGATTTAATTAAATTGATTGCTCAACAGGCTAACTTTATAATGAAAGATAGAGATGATTCAAATCAGTATTTTGTTTTTCAAAAAAGATAGAGGGCTAGGGTTAAGTGAAAATTGATAATTTTAAAGTTGAAGATTGGTTTAATGAATATGAGAAACTTTCTAAATATGATATGGCTGATACCTGTGTTGAATCTTTATCTTTAAACGAATTATTTGAGCTTGTCGGTGAAAAAGAAAAACATCTTGATTTTATATTGAACAAACGTCTTAATTATGGCGATATACAGGGAAGTGAAAGAATTAAACAAGCGATATCTTCTCTATATAACAATGTTAGTTCTGAAAACATAACAATAACACATGGTGCGATTGGTGCAAACCAGCTTGTTATGCTTTCTGTCATTGAATCAGGAGATAAAGTAGTATCAATTTTACCTACATATCAGCAGCATTATTCTATTCCAAAAGCTATTGGAGCTGATGTCGATACTGTTTTCTTAAAGGAAGAAAATGAGTGGCTTCCTGATATGAATGAATTAAGAGAGAAAGTAACACATGATACAAAGATAATCTGTATGAATAACCCTAATAACCCGACAGGTTCAGTCATGCCGGAAAGCATACTTAATGAAATTGTTGATATAGCTCGAAAAAATAATGCATATATTTTATGTGATGAGGTTTATCGTGGGTTGGAACATGATAGAAATATTTCTAAATCTATTGTTGAATTATATGAAAAGGGTATTTCTACGGGCAGTTTATCGAAAGTGTTTTCTCTTGCCGGATTACGTTTAGGCTGGATAGTTGCACCTGATGATGTTATGGCTAAAATCATTGTTCAACGAGAATATAATACGATTAGTATGAGTGCGATTGATGATTATTTCGGAACATTGGCACTGGAGAATAAGGAAGTTATTTTGGGTAGAAATCTACCTAAAATATTAAACGGAAAACATGTTTTATCAAGCTGGGTTCAAAACGAACCTGCGGTAAGCTGGGTTGAACCAAAAGGCGGTACAACGGCACTATTAAAGTATGAGAGTAATATTAGCTCTGTAGAATTATGTAAGAAATTATTATCAGATACAGGTGTTTTGTTTTTGCCTGCTTCAACCCTTGAGATGGAAGGTTATTTGCGTATTGGTTATTGCAGTAATGTAGAAAAACTACAAGAAGGTTTGGAAATTTTTTCTGATTGGTGGAGAAAGAACTTTATAATTTAGTTTTTATGTTATTTCATATTCTTAATATTCCGTTTTGCAAATGTATTGAACGAAACTTATCTAAGTAGGTCGGCTTTTACTAAGCCGACAAAAGAATTGTATTTATTTTATTCATGTTCCATTCTTTATT
>JAMPEO010000087.1 GCA_023665105.1 Candidatus Gastranaerophilales bacterium
AAATACATTAAAAAGAATAAAAATAATAAGAGATGAAAAAAGACAAGGCGGTGTAATTTGGCATACACAAGGCAGCGGAAAATCTCTTACCATGGTTATGCTTGCAAAAGCAATTTCGCTTGAACCTGAAATCGTCAATCCAAAAGTGATAATCGTAACTGATAGAGTTGATTTGGATAAACAAATTTCTTATACTTTCAAATCATGCGGTAAAATTGTAAAAAAAGCTGTAAGCGGCGAGGATTTAGGCAATATTATTATTGATAATAAAGAAACAATTATAACTACGGTCATAAATAAATTCCAAGCAGCATTAAGAAAGAAAAAAGTTATTGATAATTCAAAAAATGTTTTTGTACTTGTTGATGAAAGTCACCGTAGTCAATATGGTAGTGCGAATGCTCTTATGCAGAAAGTATTCCCAAATGCTTGCTATATTGGATTTACTGGAACTCCTTTAATGAAAAAAGAGAAAAGTACAGCTATTAAATTTGGAGGAATAATTGGTACTCCATATACGATTAATCAGGCTGTTGAAGATGAAGCCGTACTACCTTTATACTACGAAAGTAGACTTGCAATTCAAAATGTTACACAAAATAGTATCGATAAATATTTCGAGATTATATCCAGAAATCTAACAGACAAACAAAAGGCGGATTTAAAAAAGAAATTTAGTACAAGAAGAATTTTAAATGAAGCTGAGCAAAAAATTGCTAATGTAGCCTTAGATATAAGCCAACATTTTGAGCACAAATATACAGGTACCGGTTTTAAAGGACAATTAACTGCACCTTCTAAAGCTATTGCGTTAAAATACAAAAAATACTTGGATGAACTTGGAATGGTAAGCTCTGAAGTTGTTATATCCGCACCGGATACAAGAGAAGGTAATGACGATATTTATGAAGAAAATTCCAGCGAGGTTAATCAATTTTGGAAACGAATGATGAAGCGTTTTGGAAATGAAACTGAATATAATAATCAAATCATAAATCAATTTAAAAATGCCCCTGAACCAGAAATTTTGATTGTTGTTGATAAATTATTAACAGGATTCGATGCACCTAAAAACTCTGTTTTATATATCGCTCGATCTTTAAAAGAACACGGATTATTACAAGCAATAGCAAGGGTTAATCGTTTGGAAGAAGGAAAAGATTATGGAGAAATCATCGACTACTATGGTCTTCTTACAGAATTGGATGAAGCATTATTGATTTACAGTAATATCGGAGATTTTGATGAAGCAGATATTCAAGATGCATTAATTTCTGCACAAGAAGAAATTAAAAAACTTCCACAATTACACTCTGACTTATGGGAAATATTTAATGGGATTAACAAATATGATATTGAAGCTTATGAACAGCATTTAAGATATGAAGATGACAGAGACAAGTTTTATGAAAAGATATGCCAATACTCAAAAGTATTACAACTTGCTTTAGGAAATTTTAAATTTATAGAAGAAACTCCAGAAAAAAAGATAAATACTTATAAAAATGATTTAAAATTCTTTTTAAATCTTCGGGTTTCACTAAAATCAAGATATGCTGAATCCATTGACAGAAAAGAATATGAAACAAAAATACAAAAATTAATTGACACCTATGTTACTTCTGACGAAATTATACAAGTAATAGAACCGGTTGATATTTTTGATACAGAAAAGTTTAAGGCAGAAATTGAGAAAAAACAAAGCACTCGTTCAAAAGCTGACACAATTGCATATAGAATTTCAAGAACAATATCTGAGAAATGGGATGATGATCCAATATTTTATAAAAAATTGTCAGAACTTTTAAAAGAAGCTATTGCCAAATATTCAAAACAGATATTGGATGAAGCAGAAAAACTTAAAAACGACGGTGCTTATTTAAACAGAGTTACTGAAATTTTAACCATGGCGAAAACAAGAACTGGGGATGATATTCCTATTTCGATTTTGAATAATGAAGTAGCTAAAGCTTTTTATGGAGTAGTTTATGAGAGATTTAAAAACTATAATATAAAAAAAGAGGTTGTTGCAGATATTGCATTGAATATAGATAAAATTATTTTAAACAATCAATATGTGGATTGGGTAAAAAATTTGGATTTACAAAATAAAATAATAAATGATATTGAAGATATTTTATTTGAATTTAAGGATACAAACAAAATTGATTTAACATTTGATGATATAGATTTTATTATTAATGAATCAATGAAGATTGCCAAAAGAAGGTATGCAAAATGATTGCTTCAATAGAAAAAATTGAATATGGTAAAGAAACTATTGAATTTGAACTTATTCAAGAAGATAGAAAAACCTTTTCAATAGAAGTTTTACCTACAACTAAAATCAAAGTGAAAGCTCCTAAGAAAAAAAATAAAATAGATATACTTAATAAAGTTCTAAAAAAAGCAAAATGGATTATAAAGCAAAAACAATATTTCGTTGATAATTATAAAAAACCTTATAAAAAAAGATATATTAGTGGAGAAAGTTTTATATATTTAGGAAAACAATATCGTTTGAAGGTGATGAAATCAAGTAAGGATTCTGTTACGTTAAAAAACGGATATCTTATGGTTGAATCTTGTTTAAAAACACCAGAAGAATTAGTTGAAAACTGGTATGAAAATAAAGCAAGACAAATTTACGAAAAAAAATTGGATAAATGTTTTAAAGAATTCTCATCAAATGATTTAAATAGACCATTATTAAAAATTCGTAAATTAAAGAAACGTTGGGGTAGCTATAATAAAGAAAAAAATATTATCACAATGAATGTAGAAACAGTTAAGGCAAGTATAAATTGCATTGAATATGTTATTTTTCATGAACTTTGTCATTCCAAACATTTTTCTCATAATAAAGCTTTTTACGAGTTGCTGGAAACTAAATGTAAAAATTGGAAATCTTTAAAATTTAAACTGGAACAATTAAATATATGTTAGCCTACAAATAAAAATTCCCATATATCTCGTCGATGTATTCTTGTTATATGCCAGCAGCGTAAGATGATGAAGGTAGAGGAGTTATTAAAATCTTTTGAAGCATTACAATATTGTCATATTGTTGGTAAAAACGGTAGTCGAAAGTTTTGCGTAATGTATGTGTTCCGATTCAACTTTTAATGCCTACCATTCAGGCTGCTTTGTTTATGATGCGATAGGCTTGGGCTCTATCCAGTCTGCAATGTTTTTGGGTATAAAAGTGGTCTGTCATAGGGTTTGTCTTTATAAAGTCCTTAATTTCAGCTTTTAAGTTTTCGTTTCTTGAGAATTTTTATACTTGTTGTGTTATAACATAAAAAATATATTGTAATATATTGTAATATATAGATAATATATTATACTTTCATTTTCATTTGGTACATTTTTGTGATATTCTAAGAAAAAGGAGTAGAGTATGACAGTACCAAATTATCAAGATTTTATGCTACCTACACTAAAACTTATTGCTGATAATTGCGAACACAAAAGTCGCGATATTATAGAGCAAGCTGCAAATATGTTAGGTCTAAGTGAAGAAGACAAACAAGAAAAATTACCAAGTCAAACTCAATCTACATATTATAATCGTGCAATGTGGGCAAGAACATATCTTAAAAAAGCATGTTTACTTGATTATCCAGAACGTGGTGTCATAAAAATAACTCAACGTGGCTTGGATTTACTTAAAACAAATCCTAAAAAAATTACAAAAAATTTCTTGTTACAATATGATGAATTTAGAGAGTTTCAAAATACTGTTAATATTGAACAAAATGAAACTGATAATTCAGAAAATACTGAAAAAGAAAAAACTCCTGATGAACTAATAGCCGAAGCAAGAACAATACTTACATCACATTTAGAAGCAGATTTGTTATCAAAAATCTCAGAAAATTCCCCAACATTTTTTGAAGAATTAGTTGCAAAATTATTATTATCAATGGGTTATGGAGGTTCTGAAAAAGATATCCTTCAAAATCGTGGCAAATCTGGTGATGAAGGGATTGATGGTATTATAAAGCAAGATGTTCTTGGCTTAGATAAAATTTATATTCAAGCAAAAAGATGGTCTGGAAATGTTTCACGTCCTGAAGTACAAAAGTTTGTAGGTGCCGTTCACGGACAAAATGCAAATCGTGGTGTATTTATTACTACATCATCTTTTTCTAATGAGGCAAGAGAATATGCAAAAAACATTAATTCCAATATTATACTTGTAGATGGAAAACAACTTGCCAAATTGATGATTGAATATAATGTAGGAGTACAAATTAAAGATACTTTTCAAATCAAGAAAATTGATGAAGATTTCTTTGCTGAAGAATAGTAAATATTTTTAAGATTATTACAATAGACAGTTTTTTGAAAATTCACTTATTTACATTTAATTTTAGATTTATATTATCTATTTATTATTTTTCTTCAATGCTTTTGAACGTAAACTTCTATGATATGTTATTGCAAATCTATGAGCCTCGTCTCGAATTCGCTGAATTAAAAACATTGCATTTGAATCCATTGGAATACGAATTGCTTTTGACTGTTCAGGTAAAAACACTTCTTCTTCTCGTTTTGCAAGCGAAACAAAATCTATACCCTCTACTCCCATTTCCTTAACAACTTCCATAACTGATGATAATTGACCTTTACCACCATCTATAATTATTAAATCAGGTTTTTCCCAATTTTTCTCACCCAATCGTGATAACCTGCGAGTCAAAACTTCTTTCATTGATAGAAAATCATCAGGTTTACCTTCTGTGGTTTTTAACTTAAATCTTTTATATGCTGTCTTTTTACTTAAACCATTATAAAAAACAACCATTGAAGCTACAGTATTTGTACCCTGTATATGAGAAATATCATAACATTCAATCCTATTAGGGAAATTATTAAGCTTTAATTTTTCTTGCAAATATGCACCCACTTCATTAAAATCATCTCTAATACTAGCCATCTTCTTTAACTTAGCATTGTCAAACAGAATTTTAGCATTCTTTTGTGCCAACAATGATAATTCTTTTCCCTGTTTTGACTTTCCGTAACTTATTTTAATCTTCTTATGAGCAATAATTTCTAACCATTCCTGATACAACTGCTTATCTCCAACTTCTTCTAAATCAGAAGAAATAATTTTATCCGGATATTCAAGCATTAGCGTTGAATAATACTCTTGGAAAAATGTTTTAAAAAACTCGTTCTTATCTTCGTTCTCTACAAAATATGTAAAATCTTTTTTATCAATCAAACGTCCCTCACGTATCAACAATATGGTAACTGCAAAAATACCTTCTTCATAAATAACAGATATAACATCTTCATTAAGCCGCGTATTTTCATAAACAACTTTTTGATGTTCCAATGTTTTTTGCAAATCCAAATAACTATCACGCATACGAGCAGCTTTTTCAAATTGTTCACTGGCAGCATAATCTTCCATTTGAGATTTTATTTTTTTTATAAGCTCAGTTTGTTTACCAGAAAGGAATAATTCAACCTGTGAAACTAGATTTTGATATTCTTCTGGAGTAACTTTTCCCTGACAAGGTGCCATACATTTACCAATATGATAATAAAGGCACGGTCTATTTGAAAATTTTGGGGTTTTGCACTGCTTCAACGGAAAAATCTTTTTTAAAAAATCCAAAGTAGAATACATTGCTCTTCCATTAGTATATGGTCCATAATATCTACCTTTATCAGGGTTTATATTCTTTTTACGAACAACAACTATACGAGGATAATCCTCATCAGTAATTAAAAAATAAGGGTATTTTTTATCATCTTTAAGTAAAATATTATATCTTGGCTTATGCTTTTTTATCAAATGTGCTTCTAATATAAGAGCTTCCACTTCTGAATCAGTGATAATATATTCCATACGCTCTATTTTAGATACTAAAACAGCAACCTTTACTCTATCATGTTTCTTATGGAAATAACTGGAAACTCGTTTTTTTAGATTTTTGGCTTTACCAACATAAATAATATCCCCATATTTGTTATAATACAAATAACAGCCGGGAAGTGTCGGTACAAGTTTTAAACTCTCTGCAAGTTCTTTATTCATCAATGAAATTATATCACACCATTTTTAATAAAAAAAGACCGATGAAACCACCGGTCTTTTTAGTATATAACGAAATATTCGTATTAACGTTTTGAGAATTGGAATCTCTTACGAGCTCTTTTTCTACCATATTTTTTACGTTCTTTAACACGTGCATCACGAGTTAACAAACCTTCTGAACGAAGAACTGCTTTGTATTCTTCATTAGCTTTTAATAAAGCTCTAGCGATACCGTGACGGATAGCACCTGATTGACCAACAATACCACCACCAACAGCTTTAACTTTTACATCATATTTTTCTTGATTTTCAGTTAAAACTAATGGTCTGTATATCATCATTTCAACAGCAGGTCTGTTTCCAATATATGCTTGTAAAGTTTTTCCGTTAACAAAGATTCTACCTTTACCTTTTACAAGCTTAACAACAGCGATAGAATTCTTTCTGCGTCCTGTAGCAATAACTTCGTTAGCCATTATTTAGCCTCCTTTTCTAACACGATTGGTTGTTGAGCAGCATGTGGATGATCAGGTCCAACATATACTTTTAATTTAGTAAATTGTTGTGCACCTAATGTGTTGTGTTGCAACATACCTTTAACTGCTTTTTCAATCAATCTGGTAGCATCTTTTTCTCTAACTTCTTTAACAGAAGCAGATTTTAAACCACCCGGATAACCAGTGTGATGATAATAAATCTTATCAGTTTCTTTATTACCTGAAACTACAACTTTTTCTGCGTTAACAACTACAACGAAATCGCCAGTATCAACGTTAGGAGTGTATTCAGGTTTATTCTTACCTCTTAAAATGTTAGCAATTCTTGCAGCTAAACGACCTAAGATTTCGCCTTCTGCGTCAATCACATACCATTTTCTTTCTACTTCAAGAGGTTTTGCTGAATATGTTTTGTTCATGCTTTATTCTC
>JAMPEO010000088.1 GCA_023665105.1 Candidatus Gastranaerophilales bacterium
TCAACACGAACCATGTTATCTTCTGAACGAAACATAGATTCAGCCAAAGCTTTTGCAAGTTCAGTTTTACCAACCCCTGTAGGACCTGAGAAGATGAAACTTCCGATAGGTCTGTTTGGAGCTTTCAAACCTACTCTTGCACGTCTGATTGCTTTAGAGATAGCAGTAACAGCATCTGATTGACCGATTACGCGAGCGTGAAGAGTATCTTCAAGCTTCAATAATCTTTCACTTTCGCCCTCTGTAAGTTTAGTTACAGGAACGCCTGTCATTGCTGCAATTACTTCTGCAACATCTTCTTCTGTTACTACAGGTTTATTAGCTTCATTATCTTTTTTCCATTGTTCAGTTACTTCACGAATCTTATCTTTCATATTCGCTTCGTCATCTCTCAAAGCAGATGCCTTTTCAAAATCTTGGTTTCTGATTGCATCTTCTTTTTCTTTAACAATAGATTTTAACTGTTTATCAAGTTCTCTGCCTTCCGGACATAAAGAACTAACTTTCAATCTTACCTTAGAACTTGCTTCGTCAATAACGTCGATAGCTTTATCCGGTAAGAATCTGTCAGTCACATATTTTGATGAGAGTTTTGTTGCAGCAACAACAGATTCATCAGAAATAATAAGACCGTGGTGTTCTTCATATTTAGATTTCAATCCTCGAATAATTTCTATTGTTTCATCAATGCTAGGTTCATCAATGATAACAGATTGGAATCTACGTTCAAGAGCAGAATCTTTTTCGATATATTTTCTGTATTCATCTAATGTTGTAGCACCGATAACTTGAATTTCACCTCTTGAAAGAGCAGGTTTAAGAATATTTGCTGCATCAATAGCACCTTCAGCAGCACCAGCACCGATAAGAGTGTGCATTTCATCGATTACAAGAATTACGTTACCAGATTGTCTGATTTCGTCCATAATCTTTTTAAGACGTTCTTCAAATTCACCTCTGTATTTAGTACCGGCAATCAAAAGTCCCATATCAAGCTGGATAACTTTTTTACCGTCTAAAATATCAGGAACTTCTCCATTAACAATTCTTGTTGCAAGTCCTTCTGCAACGGCAGTTTTACCAACCCCAGGTTCACCCAAAAGAACAGGATTATTTTTAGTTCTTCTTGCAAGGATTTGTATAACTCTTTCGATTTCTTTTTCTCTACCTACAACAGGGTCAAGTCTTTGCTCTGATGCAGCCATTGTAAGGTCTGTACCATATTCATCAAGACTAGGTGTTTTAACTTTTGATGTTGAAGAAGATGAAGTGCTTCCGCCTGTTGTAATAGCTTGTGATTTTGATTCACCAAGCATTTTAACAACATTTGTTCTAATCTTGTTCAAATCTACACCAAGATTTTCAAGAACTCTTGCCGCAACACCTTCACCCTCACGGATTAAACCTAATAACAAGTGTTCGGTACCGATGTAGTTATGACCAAGTTGTCTTGCTTCATCCCATGACAACTCTAAAACTCTTTTTGCTCTAGGGGTAAACGGAATTTCTACTGCTACGAAACCCGAACCTCTACCGATAATCTTTTCAACTTCTACACGAGCATCTTTAAGGTTTACACCCATAGACTTTAATGTCTTTGCTGCAACCCCTGTTCCTTCGCCTATTAGACCTAATAGAACCTGCTCTGTGCCTACGAAATTATGACCAAGTCGTCTTGCTTCTTCTTGAGCAAGCATTATGACCTTAATCGCTTTCTCTGTAAAACGTTCGAACATGAATCTCTCCTATTTAAATGCGCATACCTGTATAATACATAAAATTTGCATAAGTTTCAAGAGGGTAAATAAATAAACATATTCTTAGAAATAACTTATTCCGGACGTAAGAAAAAACTTGCAATATCATTATGCTTTAATATTTTAGAAATTGGTCGTCCGTGTGGGCAAGTATAAGGCTTTTCACACTTTCTCCAACGCTCTATTATTTCTTCCATCTGGAACAAATTCAACGGTGTATTTGCTTTAACAGCAGCTTTGCAAGATGTTGTTATAAGTATTTTTTCTTCTAAATTGTTAATATCACCCTCAATATTATCTAAAATATCTGCAAGAATTTCTTTAGGATTATATTTAGAAAGTAGTTGTGGTATCTTTCTGAATATCATTTCATTATCGTTGATGAATTCTATCCCATAACCGAACTTTTCAAATTTATCTATATTAGTTTTTATAATTTCCGCATCTTTAGTATCTATTTCCAAAACATCAGAAACAAATAGAAGCTGAGAAGTGGGTTCGTGCTGTTTTTTAAGTGTTTCATAAATATAACGCTCATCTGCAATATGTTGGTCAATTATTTCTAAACCCTCATCTTGCTCAATTAAAATATACGTATTTTTATACTGACCAATAATATTCTCACGCTTTGCAATATCCTCTTTTATAAATTTCTGTTGTGCCGGCGGACGTTCATATACAGGCGGATTTATATTGTCATAAGTTTGCATTATTTTAGAAATATTGATAGAGGTTTCCGGAGTTTCTTCACCTACGTCACGTTCATATAATGCAGAAACCTGTGGCTCTTCCGGTCTAGAATCTTGAGGAGCTGTTATAAATGGAACTACATTTTCAACCGGTTCAAAATTTACTCGATTATGTCCATAATTAGTTAATGACATATCTATAGACGAACGAATAAAATTGAATATTTGGTTAGTATTTTTGTATTTAACTTCTTTTTTGGTCGGATGAACATTTATATCAATATCTTCCGGAGGAATGCTTAAATTTAAAACAACAAAAGGATATTTTCCGTTTGGCAACGAATTTTTGTATGCCATATCAATAGCTTTAATGAAGATAGGACATCTTACAGTTCTATCATTTACAAAAATATGATAATCTTTTTTGCTAGAACGTGTAAAATCAGGAGTGCTTATATATCCTTTAATTTCAATCTTTGCAAGTTTATCATCTTTATCCACAGGTTTGAGACTGGAGAACAAATCCTTTGAGAACAAGTTTTTTATAACTCCTTCAATTCCTCCGATACCATCTGTTTTGAGCGTTGTTTTTCCGTTGTTTTTAAGTTCTATTGCAATATCAGGATTTGCAAGTGCTATTGCCGTGACAAGTTCTGAAATGTATGTATATTCTGTTTTTTCACTTTTCAAGAATTTAAGACGAACAGGCAGATTGTAGAATAAATCAGAAACTTGCATAATTGTTCCGACAGCACATCCGGTTTGTGAATGTTCGACTTCCGAGTTCTGGCAAACAACTTTTGTACCATAATCATAATCTTTTGTTCGTGTAGTACAAGTTACTTTTGCAATAGATATAATACTGGCAAGAGCCTCTCCCCTGAAACCTAAGGTGTTAATATTATACAAATCTTCACCTGTTTGAATTTTGCTTGTTGCGTGTTTTGAAAACGCAAGAACGATATCATCAGGATGAATGCCTGAACCGTTATCAGCAATTCTTATATCTCTGCATTCGTTAGATATTTCTATGCTAATCCTTGTTGCACCTGCATCAATAGAGTTTTCAACAAGCTCCTTAACAACAGATGACGGACGCTCAATTACCTCTCCCGCAGCTATCTGGTTGATAACATTTTTATCTAACTGTTTAATTCTACCCATATAATTATTCTATCATAATTATGGAAAAGTGAGAGTAATGTAACTATGATTCTAGTAAGTAATTAAGTGGTGGAGTGAGTCGAATTGTCACAATGATAGTTTTGCTAATAATCTAAAATGCCATATAATATTGTTATGAAGAAACGTATTATAGCACTTGTAGATTGTGATTCATTTTTTGTATCCTGTGAACAGGCAGATGATAAAGGATACAAAAATACTCCTGTTTGTGTGATTTCAGGCAGAAACGGTTGTGTTGTCTCTCGTTCTAAAGAAGCAAAAGAACTTGGCGTAAGGATGGGAATGCCAATGTTTATGGCAAAAAAAGAGTTTCCGGAAGCAAACTATATTGTTGCTAATCACGATAAATATAAAGAATATTCAAAACGTGTTATGGCATGTTTAAATGATTTTAGTCCGGATGTTGAAATAGTATCTGTTGATGAAGCTTATGTTGACCTCACCGGAACACGTAAACTTTTTGGGATGAATTATGTGAGTATTGCAAAACTAATACGACAAACAATCTTGGAAAAAACAGATATACCTGTTTCTATTGGATTAAGTCTATCTAAAACTCTGGCAAAACTTGCAAGTGATAAAGCAAAAAAACATGGCGGAGTTTATTCTATTGGTACTCATAAAATTTTAGCAGAACTCGAAAAAACAAGTATCGATGAACTTTGTGGAATAGGAAAAGCAAATGGTTTAACCCTTAGGCGTTATGGCGTTTTGACAGCGTATGAATTTATTTCTAAAAATGATGAATGGATAAAATCAAAACTAGGTATAAACGGAGTAGAATTAAAGCATGAACTTCTTGGAGAAGTTATTTCAAAAGTTGATGGTAAATACGAACCGCCAAAGTCTATACAATCAACATCAACTATATGCGATGGAACTTTTTCCTCTGATATAAATGTTATAAAAATGGAGTTATCCCGTCATTTGCACGAAGCGTGTTCAAGGTTAAGAAAACACAGCGGGAAATGTTCTTCTATCGCTGTAATGCTTAAAACCAAAGATTTTGCAACATTTTACGATAAAAGAATGCTAATAAAACCTACAGATTTTGAACTTACTTTGCAAAAAACAGTAAATGAAATTTTTCCAAATTTGTATAATTCAAACACTATTTATCGTAGTACAGGGATTATTCTTGACAACCTTTCTTTTGGTGACGGTGAACAACTCTCACTGTTTGATAATGGTGATAAAAAAGAAGAAAAATTGAGCAAATGTATTGATAATATTGAGAAAAAGTTTGGTAAAAACTCTATCAGAACAGGTTTTTAATTTATTTTGAAACTTTTTCAAAGATATTTTTTAATACAATTTTTACGTGAGAATAAGTTAAGCCACCCTGCATATAAACAGCATAAGGAGGACGCATAGGACCATCTGCAGAAAGTTCTATTGTAGAACCCTCAATAAATGTTCCACCTGCCATAATAAGTTTGTCCTCATATCCAGGAACATCATCCGGTATTGGAGTTACATAAGAATTTACAGGTGATAATTCTTGTATTGTTCTGCAAAATGCTTCAAGGGGTTCCGGAGCATTAAATGCTATTGTTTGGATTAAATCTGTACGTGTTTCTGTATATTTAGGAGTAGAAACATATCCTATATCTTCAAATATTTTTGACGCAAGAACAGCTCCCTTAACAGCATCGCATACCACTGATGGAGCCATGAATAAACCTTGAAAAATAAGTCGATGTTGATTAAGCATAGCACCGCCTTCTCTTCCGATTCCGGGTGCTGTTAAACGCATTGCAGCTTGTTCAACATATTCTTCCTTACCTGCTATATAACCACCTGTTTCTACAATCCCGCCTCCAGGATTCTTAATCAAAGAACCGGCTATTAAATCTGCACCAACTTCCAATGGTTCACGTTTTTCTACAAATTCCCCATAGCAGTTATCAACAAAACATATACAATCAGGATTCTTTGCTTTTACTATTTCACAAATTTTACCAATAGTTTCAATATCAATAGAAGGTCTTAGTGAATATCCCCTTGAACGTTGGATTTCAACCATTTTAACAGTTTTATCAATCTTGTTTGATATAGCTTCAAAATCAACTGAACCGTCTTCTTTTAAAGCCACTTCTTCGTATAAAATACCATGTCCGATTAGTGATTCTCTTTTTGCTCCTGTTGTTCCGATAACTTCCAGCATAGTATCATAAGGTGTTCCGGTAACTGATACTAACTTTTCACCGCTCCTTAAGTTCCCAAACAAAGCACAAGCAAGTGCGTGAGTTCCTGAAACAAAATGGTTACGAGCGAATGCTGCCTCTGCTTTAAATACTTGTGCAAAAACATTATCAAGAATTTCTTTGCCTAAATCATCGTGTCCGTACCCTGAAACAGTATAAAAATGTTCAGGAGCGACTTTATTATCAATAAATGCTTTGAGAACTTTTCTCTGGTTCAAATCCCTTATTTCGTCAATTATATCAAATTGTTTTGTTAAGCTTTTTTCAGTAGTTTTAAAATCATAATTCATAATACAAAAATCATATTGCAATCATACAAAAAGTGCAACGGGGGTAGAAACAGGGGATAAAACAAGGAGGGGACAGGCGTCCCCTCGGCTATTCATCAATTGTCGGATGTGCATTATTAATCAGCACTCTTATATATATTATGAGGAAAATAAGACTTTTAATACTAATGCTTCTTACGATACCGGTTTTTGCGTATGAAGTATACACACCAAATGATTACAACTATCAAAAAAGCGGAGACAAACTGCTTTTCGTTGTAGATTTTTCAAACAGCATGGGGGAATATCTGGAACATAAAACAAAAGTTAATCAGGTCAAAGATTTAATGAAAAGAATTCTTCCTCAAATTTCTCCAGATACAAAAGTTGGAATAAGAGTTTATGGACATACATGCAATGTTTTTGCTTATAACGCATGTCGAAGCTCAGAACTTCTTGTCCCACTAAGAGAAAACAATTCCGCAAATATAAATACTGCAATATCAAAACTTCGACCAAGAGGAATGACACCGATTACATATTCTTTGAAACAAGCTGTAAAAAAAGATTTATCCGGAATGGACGGAGTAAAACATATCATATTATTGACAGACGGCGGAGAAAACTGTGATGAAAGTCCTTGTGATTATGCAATTGATCTTGTTAAAAACAGACGGGATATAAAAATTGATGTAATAGCATTTAATGTACATGATAGTGACGATCTTGCTCAACTGAAATGCGTGGCTGATGTTACAACAGGACAATTTATAGAAGCAGATACAAACGCACAACTGGTTAATTCTATGCAAGACTTAATTCTTCCACACAAACAAGTAGAAGCCATGCTATATGGTTATGAATAAGG
>JAMPEO010000089.1 GCA_023665105.1 Candidatus Gastranaerophilales bacterium
AGCACCGATTTATATAATAAAAGAGACTTTCTTTTGAAAGTCTCTTTTATGGTGGAGGTTAGGAGATTCGAACTCCTGACCCCCTGCGTGCAAAGCAGGTGCTCTACCAGCTGAGCTAAACCCCCACGAGGTCAACAACATGATTATAATTCGCTAAAAATTATTTGTAAAGTACCACTTTTAATTTTTATGTTAAATTACGTTACAATTATCCTGCGAACTAGCAAAATTCTTGATTTACACCCGTTATCTAAGCATTATGAATATTTCAACTAACACCCCTAATGCTTATAATAAGTCATTAAATTCAACTTCTTTTCAGCGTCATTTGCGTGATGATGAAAAGCCTGAGTTCTCTAAAACTATGAATGAAGCTTTTGATTATTTGGGTTTAGATAATCGTGCTCTTATTATTCACGGTTCTTCTTTTCCATCTAAAGCTTCACAAAATTTAAGAGGGTTTAGTTCGGATTATTCATTATCTGTTATGAATGGTAAAAATCCATATATTGGTTCGCCTTATTTTGCAAAAGATTTTATTGATTTTGCGAAGATGAATGGTTTTAATGCGATTCAGCTGGGACCAACAGGGAAATTGAATAAACGTGATAATTCGCCGTATCACGCTTCTATATTTGCTAAAAATGAATTATTTTTAAGCTATGATGAACTTAAAACTGATAATTATGCGAATATCCTTTCTAATAAGGACTTAAGAGATATAAAAATAATTAAGAAAAAATATCATAACAACTATGAAATGAGTGATTTTGATGAAGCACAAACTATTTCAAAAATTGTTACTCATAAAGCATATACAAATTTTAAAACAAAGTTAGCTGATGGTGATGTAAATGCAAAAAAATTAAATAATGAGTTTATTCAATTTAAACTTGATAATAGGGATTGGCTCGATAAAGATTGCACTTTTAGATTATTCTCAGATATTCATGGTACGGATAATTTTGAAAAATGGGATAATGAATTAGATAAAACACTTATCACAAGAATTGCAAAAGGTGACGAAGCTGCTGCAGCAAGATACAATCAGGTGAAAACGCTTCCTGGCAATAGAGAAAAAACCGAAGAATATAAATTTGTTCAATTCCTTGTTGATAAACAAGAAAAAGAAGATAAAGAATTACGTGCAAAAGAAGGCATGAAATATATTGGTGACCTTCTTGTCGGGTATTCTTATGCTGATGAATGGTCCAATCCGGATGCATTTTTAAAGGATTGGCGAGTTGGATGTCCTGATGGTGGTAAAAACAATGGTCCTCAGTTATGGAATATTGCTGTGTTAAATCCAAAAACATTATTCAACGAGGATGGTTCTTTAGGTACTTCAGGGAAAGTTTTAAAACGTAAAATTGAACGAACCATTGATGGTGTGGAAAATGTAAGGGTAGATAATGTTATGGGGCTTGTTGACCCATATATTTATAAATCTTCTGCTGTAAAAAAAGATGGAACTATTGATTACTCTGATAGAAACTTTTTATCATATACAGGAGTTGATCCTAAACATAATTACTCAAAGATTATGCATGACATTTTATTACCAACCTTGAGAGAACACGGTATCAACCCTAAAGATGTTGTATGGGAAGATTTAGGTGCTCAAAGTGATACATTTAGAGATGTATTCTATAACGGTAAATATGAAGGTCAGGTTTTTGAAGATGAAAAACTTCAAGGCATAATGTATGCCAAAGGTTGTAAGATGGAAAACGAAAGAGGTTCAAGATACAGTTTCTTGTCAACGCATGACAATGAGCCAACAGCACATTTACTTGAACAAAGCTGGATATATGGCAATGAAGGTTGGAATCCTATGTATCTTGCCGGATATTTAAAACCTCCATATAATGAAGAAAATGCTAAAAAATCCTCTGAGTTTTGCAAAGAAATCGAACAAAATCCACAGACTCGTTTAAAAGCAAAATATGCAGAACTATTTAGGGGAACTTCAAATATTCAACTTACTTTTGCTGATTTGTTTGGTATTGATAAAACCTACAATGTTGCCGGACAAGAAGTTAAAGATAATTGGAAATTGAAACTCAATAGTAATTATGAAGATACTTACTATGCTTCTTGTATATCAGAAGATAAACCTGTTATGAATATGCCTGAGCTATTGGGAATTGCTGTTGGTTCTAAAGCAGGTATGGCAATAGCAAAGAAAGAACAAACTGAAGAGGAAGTTAATAGAGAAGTTTCTGATTTGCAAGCAAGACTCAGTCATTGGGAAAAAGTTTTAAGAGAACCCGAAGAGTGGTAAAGGGGTAAAGTGGTAAAAGAGTAAATAGATGGGGCAGGTTAGGTACATAAATTACCTCATTAGTTTTTAATTATTACTTGTTATAATAAATATCTACTTGCAATAATATTTTAAAGATATACAATTATATGCGGACCATACAGAGGCCTTTTTATTTCAAACAATTAAAGAGGGGTAAGGGGTAAATAAAGAGATGGTTAGCTTCTTCAAGTTTTGCTTAGTCCCCGCGTACCGAATGAATAATTCGGGTTTAGTTGTTTGAGAAAGTTATAAATAAATTTGGAGGATAGATAAATGGAAGAAAATCACAATTTAGACACCAAAGATTGTATTACACCGGGTGGGGTTGCTCACGAATTAGCGGATACAGTTATGCCTGCAAAGGCCAATTTTAGAAAATCTAAAACATTCGTACTTGCAATCGCTGCAGGTGCATTGATTGCGTTTGGTGCACAAGTTTCATTAACTGTAATGACAGGGACTGAACAAGTTAGCTGGGGTATTGCTAAGCTTATTGGTGCGATGGTTTTTGCTACTGGTTTGATGATGGTTGTTCTTACAGGTGCAGAATTATTTACAGGGAATGTTATGATGACATTTGCTGTTATTGAACGTAAAATAAGTATTTGGAAGTTGTTAAGAAACTGGTCATTAGTATATATTGGTAACTTTGTAGGTTCAATTATACTAGCGTATCTTATTTATTGTTCAGGATGTTCGCACAATTCTCATGAAGCTCTTGGAGTTTTAGCACTTTCTACAGCTCACATGAAAGTTAACCTTACTTTTATGGAAGCATTTACAAGAGGTATTCTTTGTAATTGGTTAGTTTGTTTGGCTATATGGATGGCTTCATCTTCAAGACATGTTATTGGTAAGATTTTTGCTATATTCTTCCCAATTATGACCTTCGTTGCTTCCGGTTATGAACACAGTATTGCAAATATGTATTTTATTCCAAATGGTTTGTTTGCAAAAATGTCACCTGCAATAGTTGCAGCATCAGGTTTTACTCCTGAACAACTTTATACACTTACTGTAAAAACATTCTTGCTTCACAGTTTATTGCCTGTGACTTTAGGTAATATTGTTGGTGCTATTGTTTTTGTAGTACTATTCTTCTGGATAGCTTATCTTAGAGATGACCACAGTAGTCCTAAAATATAAAAAATCTAAAGAGGACGGGGTAACTCGTCCTCTTTAATTTAATTTTAAAGAAATATAAGTAGTAATATGAAAAGATTTTTAATAATAGCCGTTTTAATATTTAATATTGTTTCACCAAAAGTGTTTGCTTTTGATGAGATAACTTTGGATTTGTCCGGAAATAATAATTTTCAACCAGAAGAAAGCTTACAATATAATATTCCGGAAGATTTTCAACTTAAAAATGATGAAAAGCTGGCTATTGAGATTCCTATACATCCTATTTATAAAGATATTGAACATACACATACTCATACTTTCTTTCTAACAAATGCAATAACAAAAACAGCAAAAGATATTTATCATCTTGAAATTGAAAAAACAGATGTTCCATCTTGTTTGATGGCAAAACAGTTAAGTAAACGATTTGAAAATGGTCCTTTTGAAAGTCTGCATTTGTGGAGTGCTGTTCAAAGTGGGTTTGATACAACGATTCCGCAAAGAGGTGATACTGATACCAATTTTAATGTTGGGTTAATCAATGTTATTTTAGATGGTAAATTTAGAGGCGGAAAAGAAAGTTTCCGTATAATGTTTGATCCGACTCACCAACATAACAGACCTTTTTTGCAACAATTTATCCAAGATTTATATATTCAAACTAATAGAGTTCCGCACCATACAATTATGTTAGGTAATACAAGAGTAGGGGTTGGTCACGAAGGAACTATGTCACCTTATACTCTTCCTTTTGTTAATCGTTCGCAAATTTCCAGAAATTTATCTAATATTCGTAAGTTCGGTTTAAGAGTGAAAGGTGATTATAGTCTTGTTGATTATGATTTTGGAGGTTACAGCTCTGATACATTTTTTAAAGAATTCTTTCCCGGTGTTGAATTTAATGGGATGGTTAACTTCAAACCGCTTGGTATGACGGATGGCAGGTTTGGGAAATTAGTCACCGGCGGAAGTATTTCTTCGGGGCACAATTCTGTTGATTATTTTCTAACAGGTGTTTATGCGGGTTACGAATATAAAAGATTTTATGCAAAGTTTGAATATATTCATGGTAATGGTTCTAATAGTGCATCAGGTCCTACAACTCGTAAAGCCAGCGGTTTATGTGCAACTGTTGCGTATAAGATTACTAAAAAATTAGAGTTCCTTTTGAGATATGATAACTATGATCCGGATGAAAAAATTGCTCATAATTATTCAAGAGAATATACAGCCGGAATAAATTATTATCTCAAAGGTCAAGCACTGAGATTGATTTTGAACTATGTCTATTGTCAAAATCAGGCGGCGAAAGATTCTCATAGAATACTTGTCGGAACACAGATTATATTATAAAAGTTATGGTATTATTGGATTATGTTAAAGTTTTATAAAGTAGAAGATATAGAAGAATTAGCAAAGCTTGCTTATGATATCTGGCATGAATATTGGACAATTATTTTATCACCTGAACAGATTGATTATATGGTGGAAAAATTTCAATCTAAAAAAGCCATATTAAAACAAATACAAGAAGAAAATTATACATATTATTTCATAAATTTTGATGATAAAAATATTGGTTATATTGGTGTTTCTGATAAAAAAGATTATCTGTTTTTGTCTAAGTTGTACATATCAAAAGATTTTAGGAATAAGGGTATTGGTTCGAAAGCTTTTGAATTTATCAAAACTATAGCAAAAGAAAAGAATATCAGATTAACCGTTAATAAATATAATCAAAATACTATAAATGCTTATAACAAATGGGGTTTTAAAACAATAGATTCTGTTGTGACAGATATTGGTTCAGGTTTTGTTATGGATGATTATATAATGGAGTATGAAACTTAAGAACATATTGCAGAAGCAGCAACGTATGCAGTAGACCAGCAATTTTGAAGATTAAAACCGCCGCAAAAACCATCAACATCTATGACTTCTCCGCAGAAATACAATCCATATATCTCTTTTGATTCCATTGTTTTAGGGTTTATTTTATCAAGATTTACACCACCTGCGGTTACAGTTTCACCATCTTTTTTGCTTGATTGAATACTAATCTTAAAATTATGTATGTTTTCTAAGATTAAATCTCTTTGTGTACCGTTTATTCTATGACATTTAGTATCAGGATTTATTTTTACTAGGTTTAGAATAAATTCTACAAGTTTTATTGGTAACATATCAGAAAGAATATTTTTAATAAATTTATGAGGATTTTTGTTGAGGATTTCTTGCAAATTTGTATCTTGTCTGTATAAATCAAAAGATAAATTATAAGGAAAATTATCTCTTGCTTTTATGGATGAAATTTTATAGGTTAATGGTCCTGAGATTCCAAAATGCGTGAATAAAATGTCATCCTGCAATCCTGTTTCATTATTATATACATCCTTTATAACGATTCCCATAAGTTTTGATAAATTTTCTTTTGTAACAAGTCCTACAAGGGATGGTTTTGGTTCTATTATACTTACTCCAATTCGTCTAATCATATCATATCCGTTATGTCCACCTGTCGAATAAATAAGTCTGTCAAAGGTATATGAGTTCATATCGGTGATAACTTTAAATTTATTATTTATATTTTCTATTCTTAAAGCTTTTTCTTTGATTATATGAGTATTTTTTATTGCATTAAGTAGTTTATCTTGCACTTCTTTTGCAGAGTTTGATTGTGGAAATATTCGATTATCATCTTGTATGTATGTATTGATACCTAGTTCTTCAAAGAATTCCAATGTATCTGATGTTGAAAATTTTGAAAATATAGAAAACAAAAATTTGTTACCTCTAGGATAGTTTTTTGTTAGCTCTTTAAAGTCATACTCGGAATATGCAAGATTACATCTTCCGCCACCTGTGGGTAGAATTGTTCTCATTGGAGTTGAGTAATCAATAATAGTAACATCAATATTTGGGTTAAATTTTTTGATAAAAAACGCACAAGCACATCCTGCCGGACCACCGCCAATTATTCCTATTTTAGATGAATCTTGTTCCATATAAACAAACCGTTTCTGGGTCATCAATATCTTCGTAAATATCGGATATTGTCTTTTTGAATACAGGGTGAATATATGATGGTGCAACTTCAAGTAATGGAACAAGCATGAATGCACGTTCGTGAACTCTTGGATGTGGAATTGTTAATTCTATACCGTTTTCTTCTTCGCTATAGATTTTGTCATCATAGAAAAGGATATCAATATCTATTGTTCTGTCATTATATCCTGATTCATCACTTCTTTTTCTTCCAAGCTGCGATTCAACCCTATTACACACTTTTAATAATTGGTGAGGGTATAGAGGTGTAGAAACAACTATTACAGCATTAACAAACCAATTATCAGTTTTAAAATGCCATGGTTCAGTTTCATAAAAAGAAGAGGTGCTAACGATTTTAATATTTTCGTCACCGCTTAAAAGACTGGTTGCTTGTTGAATAAAACCAACCCTGTCACCTATATTTGAACCTAAACCTAGATATGCTACTGCCATAAGACAATTTTATAACTCTCATTTTCTCTC
>JAMPEO010000008.1 GCA_023665105.1 Candidatus Gastranaerophilales bacterium
CGATTATTATATATCATAAATTTATTATATCATAAAAGCCTTAAAAAAAGAGCCTATTGATAAGGCTCTTAATTTAAATGGCGGGGCTGACGCTCATCGGTTCGAACTTTTAAAGAAGTACAAAAATCATCTGTGTTCCCCTAATACTACTAAAATATGCCATTTAATCAAGAACCTCAAGTTCGTGGCTTGATTATTTAATTATCAACTACAAGTACAGTATCACATAAATGATATAATTAATCAACTGGGTATGTCTTTAACATATTGTTTTCTTTTAATATTTGAACCGCTTGGCTTAAATCATATACATCCAAGTTTGTATAAATAGACATGTTTACTTTTTGTTTAATATTATTTTCAGATATTTTAAGAATTTTATTGTTGGACATATATTCAGCAATTCTTTGATAAGTAGCCTTTTCGCCCATAATTTGTTCAAGATGATGTTTTACAGAAATAATGTGAATTTCCACTTCATTCAAACGATTCAAAGCTTTGAGCTTCCTATTGCTATCGTTTGTAGTTTCATTTTTAGCAACAATAGATTGCCCTAATAAACTATTTTTGTAATTGTCATAGAATTTAGAAATATCTACAATTGCTTCAAATCCAAAATCATTTTCAACATTGCCTTTATAGTTTTGATGTTTCAGTTTTATCATAGATGTCCTAGAAATCATCTCCTTTGGTGGGAATAATTCATATTTGAGTTCTTTTAAAAGTATTTCTTCTTTATTTAATCCATATAATAAAACTGGAATAGTATTATTATCATTTATATAATAATGGGTTAAGTTTCGGTCACTATCGACTGATTTTACGAATTCTTTTATTTTGGTTAGAAATGTATATTCTTCGTAGGGATGTAATTTGTCATTAGAATGATACTCGATATATTTTCTTAAAAAATCGTCTAGTGCAACTTTATTTGTTATTTTTAGTCTTAACCTATAAGCACCTTCTATATTACGATATATGCCATTTAAACCGCTTTTATCTTTATTTAGCAGTAACATGTTCTTTTCGATTGTTATTATTTTTTGATACAAACTAGTTACTTTACTACAATATAATTCTGTGCTTTTTTCAGGTGCTGAAACAACCGAAATATAATCATGTTTGTAACACAAATCTAATAATATACATAATTCGAAATTTGATAATTCAATCATGAAACTATTATAGCAAAAATATATTATAAGCTAAATTTAGATATTACATTTTCATATAAAGCCAATAAGGTGGGATATGAAAGAAAATATATTCAGAAATCTAGGAGCAAGCAATCATTCCGACACAGAACGACAAGCAGAAGATTATTATGCTACTGAACCTTTAGCTGCTGAATTATTGCTTAAAATTATGCCAGAATTAAATAATATCTGGGAATGTGCTTGTGGAGAGGGGCATTTAGCAAGAGTATTTGATAGTGTTGGTAAGCTTGGCAAGGCTACAGATTTAATAGATAGAGGTTATGGAGATGTCGAAGATTTCTTACATAATAGTGAACCTTACCCTAATGGGGATATTGTTACAAATCCACCATATAAATATGCTCAACAGTTTGTGGAACACGCTTTGAATAAAGTTGATGAAGGCAGATATGTTTGTATGTTTTTAAAAGTGCTTTTTTTAGAAGGTAAAGCTAGAAAAGAATTGTTCAAGATGTTCCCACCTAAAGTAATCTATGTTTCAAGTTCCAGAATTAGTTGTGCTAAAAATGGGGATTTCAGCACTTATACATCTTCTGCTATTGCTTATGCTTGGTTTGTATGGGAAAAAGGGTTTACTAGCGAAACTGTCGTTAAATGGATAAATTAAAGGTTTATAGGTAAAATTTTTCTGAAATCTGGAAAATTTCTATGAGGGTTTTAACACTTTAACAAAATCAACTTTTTCTTACCCTCTATCGCACTTATTGCACTTGTTTTAACACTTTCAAGCAAGTGTTAATTTTTGCTGCGGAAATGACATTCTTGAGCTGCTAACATAAAAAAAATATTGTAAGGTGGGGGTGTAAGCAACGGCCGCTGCTTTTAGTTACTACATAAGAATTAAAAGGAGCAACAATTATGACAACTATTATTAGAACATGTGTGAACATTGAAAACGAAATCAAAGCTATCAAGCAGTTAGAGGCTGAAATCAAGAACCTATCTGACTTGAAGAAAGAAAAAGAAAGTCATATCAAAGCAATCATGGAACAGACAGGAATGGAAACAATGGATATTGCTGGCTATGTAGTTAGATACACAAAGTACCTAAAGAACCAATTGAATACATCATTGTTAAAGAAGTTAGACTTTTCAATTTATTCTAAATACTTACGACAGGTGGAAACAACCAAGTTCACAATATCTTAGGGGCTTTAGCCCCTACCCCTTCGGGGGTTCGGCTAGGTATTAAAAAATTTAAAGGAGAATTGAAAAATGACAATTACATACAATACAGTTAAAGAAATTTACGGCAGAAATTACGGTTCTGAAAGATTATACAAGCGTAGCTATTGTTTCAACTTACTTTACACAGAAGGAATAATGGATTTTCAAAAGACTCTGAACGCTTACTGGGTTGTTGATGATGTAATCAGCTATATGCCTAAGATTTTACAAGCATTTAAAGATAATGAGTTTACCTTCTTTGTGGTGGAAATATCTTTGAATCAAGAGCAACAAGGATATATGGAAGTATTCACAGATGATTATGTTCAAGGTGTCTATGACGAGCATATCTCGATTATTAAGCAAGATATATCATTCATTGATTTACCAACTAATCCAGATGAAGAAATAACTACATATAGATTTTTCCTTGAACTATGTGCAGTTGACCCAGTAACCTATACTCTATTGTTGCCGGGAGAACACTAATTATAGGGGGATTTATTCCCCCTACTTAAAAAAGGAAGATTAAAATGTTTGAAAAAGATGAAACTAAAATAAAAAACTACAATGACTTTGTGCAACAACTTACGAAGATTAAAGAATCAGAAACTGCCATGACACTAGGATTTTATAAGTATTGTTATAAATATGACAAGCAGATTCCCTTTAGTTCCTTTGAAGATTTTATCTATACAGAGTTGGAAAAGTATGGCTTGAAACCAGTTAAAGTAACTAAAAATCTAAATGTAATTCTTAAATTCAAGGACAAAGCAGAAGCAATAATCTACATCAAACCAATGGAAGTGGATATCTGTATTTTAAAACTATGATTATGTCGTAGGGGGTAAAGATTCATGGATTTCATGAAAATTCCCACAAGGTATTACAGAACGAAAGGAAAATTAAATTATGGCTAAAACATTCGCATATATAAGAGTTTCTACAAGAGAACAGAACGAAAACAGACAACTTGATTCACTTCAAGGATTAAAGATTGATGAAGTGATTGTTGAAAAGGCAAGTGGTAAGAACTTCATCAGCAGAGAAAAGTATCAAGCTATGAAGGCACAGTTAAGAAGTGGAGACCTTGTTATAGTTAAGAGTATTGACCGCTTTGGTAGAAATTACGCTCAAATCTGTAAGGAATGGGAAAGCCTTGTAAATATGGGAGTAGATATTCAAGTCCTTGATATGCCTATTCTTAATACAAGGGATAATCAGAACGGATTAACGGGTCGATTGATTACGGATATTGTTCTAAAATTGCTTGGATATGTAGCAGAAAGAGAACGAGACAACATAAAAACAAGGCAAAGAGAGGGTATTGATTCTGCCCATGCACGAGGGGTTAAGTTTGGCAGACCTACTGGTGAGATACCTAATGATTTTATTAGAGCGTATGAACTTTACAAGCAAGGCTTGATTAAAGTTAAAGATGTGATGAGCATGTGTAATATAGCGAAAAGTACATTCTATAAGTACGCAGAGTCTATAAAATGTTAAGTGTGTTTCATGTACCTTTTTCTGGAAAAATTAGCACTTAAAAACATTGATTTTTCATTATCAGAATTAGTCCACGAAAAGTACACTTTTCATGGACAATATAAATAGAATTATAATGTTGTTGCTCCTAAACAACAGCCCCCCCTAATCCTAATGATTAGAGGGTTTTTCTTATGCTCTCAACACTTAGCACTATTACACATATACCGCAAACGGTTAAATAGTGTATATTATAGCCGTTTTTAATCTTTTTTATACTGATTAAAATGTTGTTTTAGCAATCTTCTGGGATAAAAAATTAAAATAAAGTAATTCTATAATATGTATGCTCTATCCTTTACTATTAAATATTTCTGCTCCCTTTTGTCCTTGTTTCAGTAGCCCATAATAGAATTCCAGCTCTTGCTCGGTAGCGTTGCTCAATATCTGCATTGATTTTATGTAAAAAGGGTTGTCGTTTGCTGATACTTTTTCTAGGTTCAATCCTACTTCTTCTATATTTAAGTCCAGTGCTGATAATACCTTACTTAGAGTGTTGAAACTGGGTTTATATGTACCTAATTCCAGTTTAGATATGTGTTTCTCGTGGACTCCAGCGAGTTCTGCTAATTTCTCTTGTGTTAGTCCTTTAGACTTTCTAATCTGTTGTAATTTTCTACCAAAAGTGTTCTCTCTATTCATGTAATACCCTCTGAACTATTGTATGAGGTTAGTTACAGAATTTTAACCGTATAACTTGGTATTTTTAAATGTAACAAAGTATCAGAGTTATGGTATTTTTATTTTATTCGTGTTAGTATAATCGCATAGTGGAAATTGTACTCATGTGGGTACAGAATAATGAGGGAAATATGAAAAAGACAAAACTATTAACGGCATTGCTGTTATGTACAGCCGTATCATTGCAAGCAAATGCCTATGAACTTTCTGGAGCCTTCTCTGATTACTTTGTAGACAGTAATCAGCTAACCAATAGTACATCTATTGGTGGTAGTGAAAGTAATGTAGCTGGTGTTGGTGGTGTTTTAGTACGAAATACTGATACTGCTGACAATTATTCAGTTCTAAATGCAGAGTTTTCAAACAACCATGCGTACTATGACGGTGGTGCTATTGCTAACTACGGAAAAAACTTAAATGTTTTAAAGAGTGAATTTATTGGAAACACTGCTCAATTAAGTAAAGATAGCGAAGGTAATTTTACCGTAGCAGTTTCTGATAATAAACCTATCGGTGGTGGTGCTATGGCACTTGGTTCAGAATCTACAACCGTAATTACTGGTACATTATTCCAGAATAACAGCTCTGGTACAAACGGCGGTGCGATTGCAACAAGGCTAGGAAAGCATGGTCACAATAGTGCAGCACAGCTTAATATAACAGGTTCTCATTTTATTAAGAACACTGCAACAAACAATGGTGGTGCAATCTACAATTCTTTCTATAATAGTTCATCAGCAGATATCGTAGGTGTTAATTTTACTGATAATGAATTTAATGGAAACCATGCACAACTTGGTGGAGCTATTTATAATGCTGGAAGTTTAGACCTAGACGGTAATTCTGCTGTACTAACAGCAATAGACAATACCTTTACAGGAAATACTGCTGATGTTGTTGGTGGTGCTTTATTCAATGGCGGCAATGCAACAGTTGGTGGTACTACTAACTTCTATCAAAACGAAGCTGGTTCTGCTGGTGCGGTCTATAACAGCGGAACATTTACTGCACAGGGTAACACATCATTTACAGAAAACAAAGTAACTGACTCTGGCGGTGCTATCATGAACTCTGGCACATTGACATTAAAAGATAACACTAAATTTACTGGCAACAAAGCAGTTGACGGTGGTGGAGCTATCTACAATGACGGTACTACAACTATTACAGGTAGTGCATTATTTGATACAAACTCTGCTAATGTAGGTGGTGCAATTGCTAACCTTACTGGTGGAGAACTAACCGTTACTGGTGCAACATTTAAAGATAATATTGCTTCTCATGTTGGTGGTGCTGTAATAAATGATAATTCAACAGCAACATTCACTGCTACAGCCTTCTCTGGTAACAAAGCTAATAACGGTGCTGGTATTTACAACACTAATGCTGGAAATGTTACTGTTACTGGTTCAACTTTAAGCGGTAACATAGCTTCTGCATTAGGTGGTGCAATAGCTAATGATAACGCTAACTTAACTGTAAATGGCGGTACGGTAATTACAGGTAACGAAGCTGTTTATGGTGGCGGTATCTACAACAATACCCTTAACGTAACAGATTCAAAGGTTAGCATATCAGATACTACATTTGGAAATAACAAGGCTACAGCTCGTGGTGGTGCTATTTATACAGAATCTGACATGACAATCTCTAATTCTGACTTTAACAATAACACAGCTACAGAGCGTGGTGGTGCGATTGCATTACAGAAACAAGCCAATGTTAATGTTACTGGTGGTAGTTTCACATCTAACGAAGCTAAATATGGCGGTGCAGTATATATGCAAAAAGATGCAGGCTTGGTTGTTGACGGTTCAACATTTACTGGAAACAAAGCTGGGGAACAAGGTGGTGAATTCTTCAACTTAGAGGTACAACTGGTGAGCTTAAAGTTCTAAATGCAACCTTTGACGGTAACGAAGCTGGTACAAGCGGCGGTGCTGTTTGGGCTGGAGCTGTTGCTAATATTGAGGGAGCTACTTTCAGAAATAATAAAACACATTCAACTTTATGGAATGATACATTCACAACAGCAGATGACGGTGGCGGTGGAGCTATCTTTGTAGGAAGTGCATCAGAAACGACTGTTAAAAACTCTAAATTCTTTAGCAATAGTTCAAACACAGTTGGCGGAGCTATCGCAACTCGTAATGACGCTACAAACAGTCCTGATTTAACCGTTACTGGAAGTACATTTGACGGTAACAATGCTTTAGTAGATGGTGGTGCTATTGCAACATTTGTTAATGCTGAAATTACCGATACAAGTTTTACTAATAATAGTGCAGACAGAAATGGTGGTGCTGTTTGGGCTAACCAAAATTTAACAGTAAATGCTGTTAATTCTGATATTGTTATGGCTGGTAACAAAGCTGCTGACGGAAGTGACATCTTCATGAACAAAGAAGGTGCAAACCTTAACATGAACGCTGCAGAAGGTAAGTCAATCACAGTAGCAAGCGGTATATCTGGTAACAATTACAACATGAATGTAAACGCTGGTGAAGGTGCAACTGGTTCTTTAATATTAGACTCTGCAATACAGAATGCTACTATTGCTGTTAATGCTGGTACATTCCAGTTAGGACAGAATGCACAACTCGTTAATTCTGATTTAACAATGGCAACAGGAAGTACATTTAATTCTATAAACGGTAGAATTGATACTCCAGATATGATTGTTAAGGGTGAAAGCTCCGTTACATTTGCTGACGGTGCAAATATTGCGGCTGATGTTAATATTGCTAACGGTACAGCAGATAACTTTGCTGGTGCTGATATGCAAGGTAAAGTAACACTTACAGAAATTAAAACACTTGGTAATACAACAGCTAACGGTGTTTCTATCAACTTAGCAGAAGCTATGGGAATTGACCCTAACAATATGGTAATCTCGGAAGCGTTGCAAAATCAAACTCAAAGAATCTTGACTCCAATCAGATATTTACAAGGTGGTGTCTCTGAAACAGGCATGCTGACAATGGCTCCGACTGGTAACAAATACAAAGACTTTAACCCAGCTGTAATGGCAAGCCCAGTAGCTGCTCAATTAGGTGGTTACCTAACACAGTTAAATTCTTATGACCAAGCGTTTAGAAACATGGACATGTACATGTTAATGACACGCAAACAGCGTGAAGCTATGAAACTTAGAAATAAATACGCTGCTGCTGACTCTAACTTAGTCTTTGACCCAACAGGTTCAGCTTATGACGATAAAGCGGTATGGGTAAGACCTTACGCTACGTTTGAAAATGTACCATTGAAAAACGGCCCTAAAGTTTCTAATGTTTCATACGGTTCATTCTTTGGTGCTGAATCTGAACTATATGACTTAGGTCATGGCTGGGACGGTATGTATGGCATTTATGCTGGCTATAACGGTTCACATCAAGCCTATGACGGTATCGGTATCTACCAAAACGGTGGAACACTTGGCTTAGTTGGTATGGCATACAAAGGTGATTATTTTGTAGGTGCTACAATCAACGCTGGAGCTAATGTTGGTGAAGCTAACACAGCTTACGGCACAGATAACTTCACAATGTTAATGGCTGGTATAGCTGCTAAGACTGGTTACAACTGGGAATTAGCTGACGGTAAATTCATTATTCAGCCTAACTTGCAAATGTCATATTCATTTGTAAATACATTTGACTACACTAACGCTGCTGGTGTTCACATGAACTCTGACCCATTGAATGCTATTCAAGTAGAACCGGGTGTTAAATTCATTGGTAACTTGAAAAACGGCTGGCAACCTTATGCTGCAGTAAGCATGGTATGGAACATCATGGATAAGACAAACTTCCACGCTAACAATGTTTCTCTTCCAGAGTTAAGCGTTAAACCTTATGTTAGATATGGTTTAGGTGTTAGAAAAACTTGGGGTGAAGTTTGCACTGGCTTCTTACAAGCATACTTTACTAACGGCGGTAGAAACGGTGTAGGCTTCCAAGGCGGTTTCAGATTCACACTTGGTAAAGGTGGTTTATCTTCACTTAAAACAAGCAATAACATGCCAGAGCTACCAAAGACACAGATAAACCTTAGCAGTGCAAAGTAGAAGGAGATAAGGAATGAAAAAGTATTTAATAATAGCTGGAGCATTCATGTTAGGACTTGGACTTAATAACTTTGCAATGTCTGATGTTCCTTCTAAGATTGCAGTAGTTGATGTAAATAGAGTCGTAGGAAATTCCTCTCAAGTAATGGCTTTAAAGAAGGAACAGAACTTGAAGAATGAAGAACTACAAAAGTGGCTTAATACCGCTCGTGCTGATGTTGAAAAACAAAAGACACAGGAAGGTAAAGAGAAGCTGGCTAAGAAGTATGACTCTGATTTTCAGAAAAAACAGCAAGCAATCCAGAAGGATTACACAGACAAGCTGCAGTCTATCGACAAAGATATCTCTGGAGTTATAGCGAAAACAGCTAAAGACAAAGGTTATGATGTTGTACTTGCCAAAGGTGTAGTCCTCTACGGCGGTGATGATATTACGAACACAATATCAAAGCTAATTAAGTAAGACTCATTATTCACTATTAACAGACCTGCTGGAAACAGTGGGTCTGTTTGTTTAATTATAGAGTAGTTCAAAAATTAAGAAAATGTTTACAAATCACACATTCTATAAAACTTCTGTTATAATCTTCATATGGTAAAGACGGCTAAAGAACATTTTACAGAAGAAAAGAAACATACTAAAATAAAACATGATTTATTTGCAGAAGCACTTAAAGCGAGTTTGAGCATTTCAAATTCACTAAATTATAAGGATAGCTCAAACATTCCTTTCATGTATATCGACTTATATGCAGGAGCAGGTAAGTTTACTGATGAAAAAGAAGGCTCCCCACTAATTGCAATTAACTTAATTTCAAAATATATGGAAAAACGCTCTTTTGAGCATTTTGAATACATTGTTACAGAAAATGATGAAAATAATGCAAGCTGTTTATCAGAGAATATAAAAAGTAAAAAAGCTACTTTAAATATAACTGAAAAGGATTTAAAAACCGCACTATACTGTGGACACTGGGAAGATTTAACAACCGAACTTTCAAAGTATATTGAAGCACGCAAATGGGGGTTTGTATTTGTTGACCCATTTTCCTTAGAATTAAATCTGCAAGAATTAATAAATGTTTTAAACCATAATATTTATTATAAAGATATTATGATTTTAATTAACAAAAATGCACAAGAAAGAGTTTTAGGAAAACCTGATAGTCCTGATATTCAAAAGGTATGTAGATACTTTGGAATAGAAGAACCTAAGTTAAAAAGACTTATCAATTATATTAAAGTTAATAAAAAGGGGACTAATGAAGATATTATCCAATATTTAACCCAAAGAGCACTTGCAAGTGTAGACAAAGATTTCAAGATTTATGCTGGTATTTCAAGAACTCGTGAGGGAGAATTAGAAAACTCAGATAGATTTTATCTTGCATTACTAACAAGTTCTATTGGTGTTGCTGATAGTTTCTTGTATAAGTATGCAGAATTACTTGAAGAAAAGGAACTAAGAAATAAGGGTGGACAACAAAATTTATTTGACGCTTCGCCTCAAACTAAATATATTAAAATAGAAGAATCTATCAATGATATTATTAGCAAAAACAATAATACTATTACATTGTATCACTTAACAAAGGTATTATTTAATGTATTCCTTTCTTGGAAATTTACAGAAGATAATCAGATTCCACATAGAAGAGCTTTAATAATTGCTTTAAACAATTTATTGAATCAAAGAGACATAACATTAGAAGTTATAGGAACATTGCCTAAAGGTTGCATTAATTTAGAGAAAAATACAATATTAGCTAAAGCATTTAATTCTAAAGAAAACCTTAAACATATTAGAATTAAATCACTAAATAACAGGTAATTCTTTCCATTGGCGTCCTTGAAGAGTACAACCTGCTATTTTCTTATTAACACCGCCCCATTGCTTAAAGAAGAATGGTACTTTATGCTTAATACAATTATCTCTAATTGAAGTAATCCAGTTTTCTTGAATTGGTCTTGCTCCCGGTCCACTTTCACCACCAACTATAACCCAATTGATATTCTCCAATGATAAATTTTTTATTTCAGTTATCATTGGTTCTATTGACAAGTATTTAATATGTGCAGGAGTATTTATAAGATAAGGTATTCTCTTCTTTTGGTTATCCGATTCAACAGTGACTCCTAACCATATGTTTTTAGTCCATTTTAACTTTGGTGCAATTTGTTCAAGTCGTTCTGCTCGTTTTGTTAATACTTGAAAAGTATGCCATTTTGCTTTGTTCATAACCTCAAAAACTTTTATTATAAACTCATCTGGAACATCTTTATGAAATAAATCACTCATAGAACATACAAAGATTATCTGAGGTTTCTTCCAATTTAAAGGTTCGTTTAAACATTCATCATGAGTAGTAACTTTAAAACAATTCTTGTACTTCTCTTGCCCCATTGCGTGTAGTCTTCTTGTCATTCTCTCAGCATAACAATGTTGACAGCCTTCACTTATTTTAGTGCAACCTGTTACGGGATTCCATGTTGATTCTGTCCATTCAATCTTTGACTTTTCTGCCATAATATTATTATAGTAAGCGAATTTCGTTTGTCTGCAATCATTTGAATGTATTAGAATTGGACTAATTTTTCTTAATCTGCTTAGGTTTCTTGCTTGAAGGAAGGAAGTTATCACCTGTTACAACCTTGCCACCAGTTCTTTCTTCGTATTCCTCTCTTGCGTGTTTAGCAATATTTCCACCGACTTGAGCTGCTTTTGTATTTTCTACCATGCCAGTAGCATTATTATTTTCTGCTACTTGTCTGGTTGAAAGTTCTGCAAGTGCTGTAAAAATAAGTTCAGCCTCAGACATGTGGTCTCTTAAGTTCTGTGACTTCAAACCTTTTAAGTTCTTATGCTCTTTAACACTTAATCCACTCCACTCTTGATGAATTATGTTTGTGAGAATTGCGTATTCTTCGCCCTCTGAAATCTCATGGTCTTTCCAGTAATCGGTTAATTTATTTCTGGTTTCTTGCCCTGTCATTCTCTGTTGTATCCACTTATCAGAACGACCGAGTTTCTTATAAGTTTCTCTTGCTCTATCAATAGCCGTTGAAGGGTCTGCCATTTCTTGAACACGTTCTTGCCCCACTTTAGCTAACCATTGTTTAATCGGTTCAGCCTTCTTTGAAGGAACAGACTGGATAATTCTAAAAATAGTTTTAATATCAGCAACATCAGTCTTATATTTCTTACCATCTGCTGATTCTAATTTCAGTTGGTAACAATTTGTTACCAACTCATTGTATCCTTCTTTAACAATCCTTCCCTTGAGTACTTTCCAATACTTTCTTGCACTCTGATAATCTTTTTCAATCAATATTGCAATAATATCTACCACAGAGAAATAATAAGTTTCTTTTTTTTCATCGTAGATGTGTCTAATTCTATTACCTTCAAATAATTTTAAATCTTCTGCCATACTTTTTCTCCCATAAATTCATGCTATACAATCATGTTGTACTTGTCAACTTGTTTAATATTCAACCAGAGGCAGCTCACGCCGCTTTTAACCCGTTTTATTATTTGTTCTGGTATAACTTTTACTTTAAAACAACAACCCTCCTTAAAAGCAGCTCTAGGAGCTGCTTTTAGAGTATTATATTTCAAACTTTTCATAGAGTTCATTATAATATTCCCCTTTTGTATGATAATAAATCTTTTTAGCTGAACGGTTGAAATGTTCTTTATATCCAATATCAGAGAATAAGTGCTGAAAATCTGCAATATCAATATTATGTTTAATTACTAAATTCTTAATTCTACCTTCTTGTTTATTGAGTTTAACTTCTTTATCTTCATAGATATTGTCATAAAAAATATATCGCCTTAACTCATTCGTATAAAACTCATTTAACTTTTCATACAATTCTCCACTTTCAAGTAATTCAATGAGTAAAGATAAAGTTAGTTCATTACCATCTGCAGAGCCTGTTATTGCTTGAGTTATTCTCTTTATGTTTTTAGTAAACTTATACCTTTGTTCACATCTTACAATTTTCAAGTCTTTTAAAAACAACCTTCCTGTTTCTTTCTGATAGCTATTTTGAAGTAGTTGCCTTATTTCTTCTTCTGATAACCAAAGATTATCAAGGAAACGCACGTTAGACTTGCTTTCCAATTCTTTTATTTTAGGGTAAAAGGTTATTTTTCTATTATGATTCTTACAATTTACATGATTTTTTCTGGTAAGCGGTGATAATGTCAATGTTGTATTCTTGACCCTTGATGTAACCGGGTGCCTTCGGTAGGGATATTTAATTTTCCACTTTGAAATTGCGTCGATACATTCATTTGTAGATTCTTCAATAAGAGTATTTTTCGTTAGGTCAATCCAAGTAATAACAGCACTATCACCTAAAACTTTATATATACCCATAAGTAACTCCAGTAAATCTTCTTCACTTATCATTTCCAGATTAACAATGGATTTGCTGTCATTTTCCTCAACTGTATCCAGATATAGAGTGGGTGTAAATGTTACCCTAAAATAAGTTTTAGACGGGCTTACTTTATAATTGTTTTCTCTAAAATGTTTTCTCATAATAAGGTCTATGCTTGATTTAGCCTTATTACAATCAAATCCTTCAGTTACCTTTATTGAGATTCTTAATTTGTCAATCAAAATGTTACCAAACAATATTCCACAACTCCTCTCTTAACCTATCTATTAAACGAACTTTTTTAGGTTGTAGGACTATTTCCAGTTCTTTGTAAATTCTCCTAAATTCCGCTTTCTGAACTTTATCAGTTAGTGCAAAATATTCATTGATATATTGTTCCAGTTCTTCTTTGTTAGGTCTTTCATATAGTATCAGCAGGATTACTTCCAGTTGCTTAGAAACTAAGTTACGAACTATTTTCCCTTTGAACTGTTGAAGGTAATTATGAATTTCTGTATAATATGATATTTTCTCTTCATCTTTTGAATATGCTAGAAGTTGTCTGAACAAGTACACAACTGGCTGAACAACTGAAAGTCCATAGTGATAAATGTTTGTCATGTTGATAACAATTTCCGGGTCGGTTAGAGTACTATAAATTCTTCCAATAGGATTCTGCCCGGATATGGCAACTTCAAACAAAACAGAATTATCAATGCTTCCTTTCTTTATGCAGAACTCTATGTCAATATGCTTGTCTGCCTTAACATCTTCTGTTATGGGAATTGAAGTTGGATTATTGTACTCTTTTCTATATGCTTCATTTAAGAAATTAGCATTTTTCATAATGAAATAAAGTTGTTGTTTGTCCATTACATCATCAACAAACATATATTTATCATTTATGGGTTTAAATCCTCTTAGTTCTTCATATAGCTCGCCATAATGGCGAGTAAGTTCAAATTGAACAAACATTTTCTTGCCTGTAAACATTGCTAATTGAATAACTCTGTGAAAATGCTCAAAGAATGAATCTTCATTATCTGTAGCTATTTTACATATCATATAGAAAACAAGTAACATGTATAATTCCCAGTATATTGACACATAGTCAAGGATAAATATTTCTCTGTCCGCAGTAGCATTAAAGTTCATATCACTTGGGTCAATACCAAAACAGAATTTTCTAAAATTATCTACATTAAAATTGCAGATAAGATTAGTAGCTCCTACAACATCAGAATTTCTTTTTACTTTAGCATTAGCTTTTATCATGTGGTATGAAAGAATACTATTTATTGAACCGTCTTGATACATATTGATGAAACTTGTTACCACATCATCATCAAAGCTATTTATACCAACAACATTTATATACTTATCTAAAATTCTTCCTACTTCTTCTTGGTTAATAAAGGGTTTCCTTTTTCCATACTTTTCTAACTGTTTAGATACAGTATAATAATCAATACCTTGTACCTTTAGGATTCTACAGATATTACCTTTACTAAAAGCAAGAGAAACTTCTCTAAAACTATTAGGAGGATTACACTTATTAACAAGAATATTCTTAAAGTTTAAATTATTACCATGAAGAAATATATTATTTATGTTATGCAAGTTACTTTCACTTGCTTTTTCTGAACTTTGAATATAATCAGTATTATCACCGATTGAGCCAATCTCTAAACTTTCCATTATTTTTGTTTTACCCTTCAACTTTCCTTCATTACACCCAAAGAAAAGGGTGTGGAGTGGTGGAAAGTTCTTAACCACTCCACATTAAAATGTAATTATTCCTCAAGTTCTACTTCCAATCTAAAATCTTCTAATACTTGATTTTGCTCCAGTAATACTGGAATTGAAAATGCCAATGCTTCATTGACGATATTTGATATTGATACTTTAGTTATCACAGCCTTCCACAATAATTTAAAAGCCAATGATGTTGAAATCTGAACTTCTATTTCAACTGTGGGGGAGGTGTTAGTGCTTCCCGGTCCAGTTGTTACATAATTAAGATGTTGTTTGATAGAATTTTCAATAAAACTATTTCGTTCAATATTTTCAGATTCAATACATTCTTGAAGCAAGACAACAACAGACTGGGGTAGTTTTAATAGGATTTTTGTTGTACTTAATTGTTTAATCATTTTGCATATATTCATATTCATATTCCTCTCTTTCCTGTTGTTTTCTTTTTTGTGCTTTCCACAGTTCTTCAAATGAAGGTTCTGTATCTGAAGTAATTTCTCCTGCATTTAATTCTCTGTCGAGGGATTTTACTTCTATCTTTGTCATATAGTTAAGTTTATAATCTGTTGTTTTATTTTTATAACCTTTTTTATATGTACCAACTCTTGCATTAAATGTGATTTCATCACCTTCTTTGAGTTTTAAAGCTTTTAATGTCTTACCTACTGTAAACCAAAGGTGGTCTGTAACTATTTCTCCAGTATCTACATTTACAACATTTTTTAGTAATATTGTTCGCTCTGGGAAACCTTTGAATTCGTTACTTTTAATTCCCATTCTACCAACGGTTGCACAAAACCTATTGCGAGTTTCTTTCCCAATTGCTTTTAATTCAGTCCTCATTATGCAACATCCTTTCTTAATGCTGAGTTAGGTTCTAAGTTCTTTACTTCTTGAACTAAACCTAAACTCTCGTATAGAATGCTTCTTACAATCGAACTAAATGTAATACCTTTAATTTTTATGTCTTTTAGTTTTTTTATAACTTTTTCTACACGTCTATATTCACCGTTTGTAAAATAGACTGTGATTTTATGGGAAAACCATTTAGCTTTTATTAAATCAATTTCTCCTGTTGATATTTTATTCATAACAGCCGAGTTTATTTTTTTAGTAATAAATGTTTTATCATTATGTGCAACTTCACGCAGTGCGTGATAAATATCATTATCGACACGTACACTTTTTTTCACTAAATTATTTGAAGTAGTTTTATTGTTAAACAAATCAAATATAGGCTTTATTGGTGTATTATTTCTTAAATAAACTCTTTTTACGAAAAAACTTTTCTGTGATTTTACTTCAATAAAATCGATTACGTTACACTTTTCATAAAGTATTTCTATTATCTCTAAATTTTTATTAGGAATTATTATCATTTTTGTGCTCCTTCTACTTTTACTAATTCTTTTAGTTCTAGTTCTTTAGCTTTATGCTTTTGAATAGCTGTTATACATTCTTCCGACATAAAATTAGAATAGTTTTCACCAGTATTTGAATTTTGCATTTTATACCTCACTTTCTGTGGTTATTACCACGCTATGTATTACTTTATGCACGTGCTTTCTTGTTTTTGTCCAAGTTCACAGATTTTGGAAACATACAGAGTCAGTCTTTTAACTTCTTCTTTGTGAGAAGTTTCTTCTGCTCTATGGAGTTTTATGGTAAAGTTATCTACTTTTAGTTCCATTTCCGTTTCCTTTGTCCGACTCTATGCTTTTATTGTACGGATTTTCACACATTCTTACCTTAACTTCGGTTATAACTTTGGTTATAAGTTTTAAATAGAAAAGCAATTTAGTAAGAGATGTTAAGCGTAAAGCAGCATTATATTTACTTTTGCGGGGCATTAGAGTATAATATAGCTATGAAAAAGGCTGTTTTATATGCAAGAGTGTCTAGTACAAGACAAGATAAAGATGGATTCTCTATTCCAGCTCAAGTTAAATATTTGCACGAATATGCACAAAGAAATGAAATTGAAATTGTAGAAGAATTCGTTGAAGCCGAAACTGCTAAAAAAGCAGGTAGAAAACAATTCAACAATATGGTTAGTTATCTTCAAGAACATGAAGAAGACAGAATTATCCTAGTGGAAAAAGTTGACAGATTATATCGCAATTTGGTCGATTATTGCACAATAGATAACATTAAAGGGTTAGAAGTCCATTTTGTTAAAGAAAACGAAATACTATCAGAAAATTCTCGTTCTAGCATCAAGTTCATGATAGGCATTCGTGTATTAATGGCAAAACAGTATATTGAAAACCTTGCAGAGGAATCTAAAAAAGGCCTTGATGAAAGAATTGAACAAGGATATGCTCTATACCCAGCTTTAGGTTATAAATATGGTGATGATGGAACCCATAAACATGCAATTATTATTGACCCCGAAAGAGCTCATTATGCAAAAAAAGCTTTTGAAATGTTTGTTTATGATAACTATTCCGCTTCAACAATAAATAACATTCTTTATAATGAAGGTCTAAGAAACCCTGATGGTAATAAATATGCTGTTTCAACCATTCAAAGAATGCTCAAGAATGTTATGTATGTTGGTGATTATATGTATCAAGGGAAATATTACCCGGATGGTAAACACCCTGCTCTTATCAGCAGAGAGTTATTTCAGCAAGCTCAGAATAAATTAAATAATACCAACGATACAACTCGTCAGCATGAAATACAATTCCCTTATATTGGAATGTTCAGATGTGGGATTTGTGGATGTAGCTATACAGCAGAATTAAAGAAAAAGCCGAGCGGTAAACAATATGTATATTACCATTGCACAGGGAAAGGTAAAATTAAAACCTGTAAAAAGGATTCATATATAAGTGAAAGTAAAATTGATAAATTTGTTGCTGAAATATTAAAAGGTTTAAGTGATATTCCACAATATGTTATTGATACCATCAAACATGAACTTAAAACAATACATGACCTTAAAAATGAGTATAGCAACCAATCACAGGCTAATATTGAGAAACGGATTAAAGAAATAGACCGTATGATAAATAACGGTTATCAACGCATGTTGAAAAACAATAATGAATACGAAAATGAACTTTGGAATTCAACGTATCAATCATTAAGAGCAGAAAAAGAAGAATTAAGAAACCAACAGCTCAAAATAGACAAAGCTGATGATAACTTCTATAAACAATCTGATTTAATTTTAAAATTCTGTAAAAATGCACATGCTTTATTTTTGAAAGCTACCCCAGATGAAAAAAGAACCATTTGTGAAATAATCGGTTCGAACTTTACAGCAAATGGTAAAAATATAGACATAGACTTGTATCCAGTATTCTATGACATACTTTCAATGAAATATTTAGGAACTAAAAATATAGCAGGGTTCGAACTCGTTGAAAATCAAGCAGGCATTAAAAAAGAGCCTCTTGATAAGGCTCTTAATTTAAATGGCGGGAACGACGAGGCTCGAACTCGCGACCTCATGC
>JAMPEO010000090.1 GCA_023665105.1 Candidatus Gastranaerophilales bacterium
GCAAGGATGCCGTCATCAAGATATTTTTTATAGTCTGTCATGTTCTCTAAAGCCTCGTTTTTTTTGATGTATAACGTTTATTTTAAGTTCTCACAAAGTGCATTGCTGGATAAAGGTTCTCCAGTAAATTGTTGAATGAGTTCATCTTCTGAAATACTCATGCCGTATTTAAACAGATTGTTATTCAAATATTCTGCTGTGTTTTTATTTTCTGTTAGCATACCAAGTTCTTTTGTAAGATGGTTATACATTTGTGCTTTCATCAAATCTGCTCTGAAATAGTTTTGATAATAAGCAGGATGTGATAAATAATGTGGTATTGTAGCCCACTCATTATTTACTTCTTCATCTTTATTTGCACCTGTATATTTACATTTTAAGTTGTGCCATAACTGTCCTAAATCTTGTTCAGGATTTTCGTACATAGATTTTTCAAAGTTTATAATAAGCATACTTCTGTTGATAAATTTTGCTTCTGATTTTTTATGCTCTGCTTTGAATTTGTCTAATGTTTCATTCGGTACGATTCCTTTTAGAATATTTTCTTTTTGTTGTAAATCACCCATCATCATTGCAACAGCTTCTGTTACAGCAGGATATGCATTTTGGTCAAGATAAGGTATTTTTGTATCAATACCTATGTGATAAACGCAGTGACCCATTTCGTGGCAGGCGGTATCAATACTGTTTGTATCATTGGTTAGGTTTGCTAAAATTCTTGCATCTTTACCTGCTTGGATATCGAAGCAGAATCCGTGCGTATTTTTATTTTTACGTGGAAATAAGTCAAGTACGATTGGCATTGAATCAATATCATAGCCCATGTTTTTATATGCTTGTTTTGCTATATCTACAACTTGTTCTTTTGTTTTTAGTGATTTATTAACTTCTTTTGCAGGATTATTATCTAATAATAATCCGTAATGATAGGCTTTTAAGTCTTTTTTGTCTATACCGTATTCTTTAGCAAGTTCTTCTTTTGTTTCGGATTGTAGTTTTGTGTTTGTATCTTTTGCGTTTTCATAAACTTCATCAAGCAAGTTTTGAAGATAATCTGCATCTACATCGTAGGTTTCTTTTAATGTGTATTCAAAGAAATTATTATACCCTTTAGTCTTTGCAAAGTTATTTCTCATTTTGACAAGCTCAACCATATCATTCGCAATAATATCGCCGCCTTCTACTTTTGCATTATATGCTTTTTCTCTTAAAGAAACATCTTTTTCGTTCTGTAAAAGTTTGCTTATTTCAGCTTTTGATGTTTCTTTACCATCTATTTTAGGCACGTATGAATTGAATTTTGCTGCGATTTCATTTTCTTTATCTCTAAGAGCTTTCTTTTGCTCCCCTGCATTCAATTCTTCATCAAAATCCCTTGTTAAATCTTTTAACTGTTTATTCAGATGCTTGTCTTCAAGTTCTGTCTTTTCAAGTTCTTTGAGATTTTTGTATAATTCTTCGTTCTTATAAAGTTCATAAACAGCATCTTGTGATTTTTCGTATTTTTTCATGTTTTCTTCAGTACTGTCTATGTAAAAATTCCAACAATCAATATTGGCTTCCAGACTTTTGGGTTCAAGTTCTTTGCAGAACCTATCTCTTAACTCTATATATTTTTGTTCATTATTCATTGATGTTCCCTCATTTAAACTTGATACATATATTTTACCATGCTTTGATGTTTGAATATATGCTTTGTAGTTTTCTGCTGAGGGGATATTATTATCTTGATTGAGTTCCGGCATGTTATTTATGTCAGAAAAGATACTATTTATAGAGTTTTTATTTGATTTGAAATTAAATTGATTTGTTTGTTGGTTCAATATTTTCATATATTTAACAACGTTTCTAAAAATATATTTTGCGGTTTTGAAATTAATTCAAATAATATGTACAATATTGTTGTGAATATATATTCTGATATGTAACGAAATTATATATAATCCTTTACATAAAATCATGTTTAGTTGTAGAATTCTTACAGGAGAGAAATTGTGACAAACGGATATGACAGTTTTGATAATACGGAAATGAACTTCAGGAAAGATTCTCTTATTCAGGAGAGGGTTGGTCTTGTTTCTACGCACATGTATAAACAATTTCTTGATTATCAGAATGCTACAATCAATACGAATGCTGTGTTTGGTGAGATAATCCAAGATATGAAAGCTGTTGTTGATTCGTTGAAAAAATCATTTTCTTCTCGTGGGATAACTGCTCACAATATTTATGTGGATTATGACAATCAGAAGACAGTTGTTACAATAAATATCTTATGGCATACAATCAGTCTTACAACTCGTTGTAACTTTGAACCGCAGGCATTGTTCAGAGAACAGCAAGCCCCGCTTTTCTGTGGAAGAATCATGGCTATAAAGGGTAATTATACCGATATTATGAAAGGTGCAGAAGATAAAAGCGAATGTATGAAACGTTTGCTTGATAACGAAATCGCATCTTTGTATGTTCCAGCAGATAAGATGCAAAACTCAATTTTTAAAATTCGCCATCTTTCTAATCGTGAGTTTTTCCTTAATTCTCAAGATTCTGCGAAAGAATTTGTTCTTAAGGTTATAGAGATTGTATGTGGTGGTGGTGTTTACCACGAAGAAGGCTCAAGAAAAAGCTTTAATATATAGTCCTCCGTACAGTTATGTTTACCCTCTTTAGGCGAAAATAGAGTTACTCATACTCTACCGAAAATTTGCAAATTCAGGGTGGTGGTACTTGTAATTTTCACATATACCCTGAAAAATTTATCTAGCTAAATCCATGCTTTTTGCATGGTGTTTTGCATGATTTTTACCATTATTCCTATACATACTTTAGAAAATTGATATAAGTTCATACAAATACACGATAAATTGAAATCTCAAACATATATAATAAATATGTGAGGTACACTTATGGACAAGTGGGATGGAGAACGAAAATAATTTTAGTAGTTACAATAATATAAAAAGACTCTCTGACGAAGAGATTGTTAAGGTCTGGGAAGAATACTTAGAAGACCGCAGCAATAAACGTTTAAGAGATATTCTTATTGTGCAATATATTTATCTTACACGATATGTTGTTGGTCGTGTGAAGGTAGCATTGCCTCCTACATTTACTTTTGAAGATATTTCCAGTTATGGTATTGAAGGTCTAATTGATGCAGTAGAAAAGTATACACCTAAAAATGGTGCCAGATTTGAAACTTATGCATTGGTTAGAATCAGAGGTAATATCATTGATAAGATACGTACACAAGATTTCTTGCCAAGAAGTGTAAGACGTAAAATTCGTGATGTAAAAGAGGCACAAGAGCAGTTAAAGAAACAGTTTGGCAGACCGGCGACAAATTCGGAAGTTGCTGAGCTATTGGGTATGGAACCTGATAAAGTTGATCAAATTCTTGCGGATGATACAACAATTACTTCTATCTATGATAAAAAAGGCTCGGGAGAAGACAGCCTTGAAGTTATTGATACAATCAAAGATAATGCTCACATGACCCCTCATGAAGCTTGTGAAGACAAGAATATCAAAATGCAGTTAGAAGAAGCATTGAAACGTCTTCCTGAACGTGAACGTATGATAATGGTTCTTTACTATCACGAAAACATGACATTCAAAGAAATTGGTGAAACAGTTAACATTTCTGAATCACGTGTATGTCAAATCCATGCACAAGCGATTATGAAATTGAAAAACTTGTTAAGTGAAAACCGTTCTGCTCGATTGAAACAAAGCATAATCTAATTCCCCTGTATTTACATGGTGATGCATGTTTTAGCCATGTTACGAAATGTAACAAATGCTCTATTTTTGCTAAAGTTTTTAAAAAATATGCCGATAAATAGAATATTAGGAACCAAAAAAAGGAGCATTAAATGGGTTTAGCCGTATCACAAGTTAGATTACTGGCACTAACGACCAGAAAGGCGGACATCGAGTTGCAAATGCAAGTCGATTCAAAACGCAAGCAAATGCTCACGAGAAAATCTACTGAGCTTGCTCAGCAGTATTATTCAAAATTACAAGATTCTAATATTCAATATGCAACAACCAATGGTTATGAAGATGTTAATTATAACTATTTGATGGGTCAATCTGTAAACGGTAATGTAACAAGTGATTTCTTGTCACAGGTTGCTACAGGTTCTGATTATAATATTGCACAAAAAATTGATAACAGAATGATTTTGACAGATCAATATGGTCAAGTTGTTCTTAATAACCAACTTTCTATCTCTGCAGCTAAAGCTAAAGATGATAATCAAGCAGGTACTATTGCTCACCAAACAGCTTATGCTATTTATGATTTGATTCAAAACAACAAGAGCAATGCCACTATGAGTGCTTTGTACAACAAATTACATGGTGTTAATATCGGAGATGAAGAAGCTCTTCGATATATGGAAATCATGATTAAAAATGGCGGATTCAAAAATGGCGGTACTATATATATTGTAGGACCAGCAAATACTGCATATACTACTACTTCAAAATTTACAAACTCTGCTGAAAAAGCTAAGAGTGGTACAGCAAATTTATCAGAGGCTGATTATATTACTCCACAAGCAGGATACACTTATTCAGTATTAGATTGTATGGGTAAAAAAGTGGCTGATACAGCGGGTAATTTCTATGATGGTACAACTTTTTGTGCTTTAACACAAGAAAATGCAAAATATCTTGGTAACTTGGTAAGTTATTTTGCACCAATAATTAGTGCAGCATTGCAAAATGGTTTCACGGCTACTGTTGATAAAAACATTGCTGGTAATTTTACTGAAAAAACAATATCCGGTAGTTATACTTATGGTAGTACTACTGTTTCCATTGGCACTGATGGTAAAGCAAATACTGATGATCTCACACAACTTAAAAACTTGGCTGGCAATAAACTAAGGGATGGAGAGTGCGGTACAATAACTGATAAGAATGGTGTGATACATTATTACACAAAATCAGGCGGAGCACCAAGAGAAATAAAATCCAGTGAATACTATACTTATTCTATAGCTGATGATGGAAATAAAGTTTATAACACCGCTCAAAATACAGAAAGACTTCAAGCAGGCTTTAAATCAGGTACTTTCCAATTATGTATGGTGAGCGATGCTAACAAAGGTATCTATCATAAAAATACGACAATGGAGTATTTCGTTCACATGAACTATGTTGTTGATAAAACAGATTCTTCAAAAAGAGAAGAAATTACTGCATGGTTCAATGCTGAGCAAGCAGCTATCTCAGAACAAGAAACATACTGGGATACTGAAATTCAAAACTTATCAACTGAGTTGAACTCTGTTACTACAGAAATTGATTCAGTAAAATCACTCAAGTCTAATGCTATTAAATCAGTATTCGACTGGGGTAGTTCATAATAAGATTTAGATTTTCTTTTAGTTTCTATATATTCCTTAAAAAAAGTTTGAAGTAATGCCGGCTATTAGTTATACTAAACGGCATTTTTTTTATTACAATTTGTAAAATGAACTAGCAAATTATATTTTTACGGGATTTATAATAAATGGACATAACTACTTTAAACATAATACATAATTCATAAATGCAATTCTCAAGGTTTATCCTTGAGATTTTTTTATGCTAAAATCATAAAGTATTAGAGGTTTGAACGTGGGGAATAACAGAACAATAGGGCAAAACGGCGAAGATATTGCTGCAGAATATCTTAAGAAAAAAGGATATAAAATTATTGAACGCAACATACACTTTTCACGTGCTTGTGAAATTGACATAATAGCACTTGATGGAAAAACTCTTGTTTGTATTGAAGTAAAGACAAGACGCACAGAGTTTTGTGGGAGTCCTCTGGAAGCTATTACCCAAGCAAAATATAACAATATCAGAAAAGGATTATATTCATATTTATCCGAACATCCTGAGTATAAAAAGTTCAGAATTGATGCAATTTCTGTTATGTTAAAACCAACTGTTTCTATAGAACATTTAGAAAATATTTATCTGTAAAAAATTTATAAAGAAATTTGAGAATTGGTGTTATTTGTTATACAATCGTTGTGTTAAGAAAATTATCACAACTGGAGTAATAATCAATGAGGAAATATATTTACGGGTTAGTATTGATGCTAATGTTAAGTGTTCCTGCGTTTGCAAGCTGGGATGTTAAAACAGAAGCCCAGCTTCAGGAAAGAATGAATTATGTTGGTTTCAATATACTTAATTCCAGCCGTATTGAACACCGAATGATTTTCAGAGTTATAAATCGTGTTTACACAAGAGATATATGGGCTGATGTGAGTTCTGTAAACCGAACTGTTTGGATAAAACCTTGTATCTTACCATACATTGATAGCGATGACGAACTCGCAGGAATTTTGAGCCACCAGATTTCTCACGGTGTAGACTCTTATGAAGGAGCTTTCAGAGGCTATGCTTCTGTTTTGAATTATTGGGTTGCACCTAATAAATATGATTTGAAAGCTGATAAAAGAGCTGTTGATTATATGGTTAATGCAGGATACAATCCACTTGCTCTAATCGTTATTATGAATAAAATCGGACAACAATATAGATATGATGTTTTCTCTAACCATACTTTGATTTCAAGACGTATGATGAGAATTTATGAATACATATTCACAAAGTATCCGTCAATCTTAGCTGATAATGAATATAAAGATAATGTTTATTATCAAAATTTCTTGTTAACATCCAGAAATAATAGAAAATTGTTAAAAGAAAAAATTGAATCAGGTTCAAAGAAAAAAATAGAATATAAGTATTAAACAAATGATAAAAAAAATATTAGCATCTTTAATAATTTTATCAATGTCACCTTTATCAGTATTGGCAAGTGTTACTGGTGCTGACAACAATGCTAAATTATCATTGAATAAGCCGCCTATAATAGAAGATG
>JAMPEO010000091.1 GCA_023665105.1 Candidatus Gastranaerophilales bacterium
CCTCACACTTTCACATTCAATATTTAATAAAACATTATATCAAAATTCTCATCAATTTCATTCTCCAATATGTTTGCGTTCTCAAAAAATTTACTTATACTGTAATTTTTATCTTTAATAAGAATATCAAACATAACTCTGCTATTTTCTTTTTTTGAATATAAACAGTATCTGAGTTTATATTCAAATTTTCTATCTATTACAATAATTTCTTCAAGTTTATTATAATTTTTTTTATTTCTGTAATATTCAATAACTTTAATAAAATCTGATACTATATTCTTATTTCCATCTTCATCTTCTTCAATAGCATTGAATACTGTTAATTTTTCAATGGCATCTTCTCTTGATAAGCCACAGCTTTCTTGCATAATTTTAATTTGATTTTCAAAAGATTTACTCATTTTTTCTCCTTTTCAATGTTTTACGTATATTTATACTATTTTTATAGTTAAAAATAAATGTTTTATGTGTACAAAGCAACTTATAAGTGAGTGGAGTTAACCAAATAAATACTTTATCATATTTAGTATGAATGGAAATGACATCAATCTAATATTTGGTTCATCTGTCAGAGAACATCGTAAAGCACGTGGTTTTACACAAGAAAAACTCGCTGAACTTGTTGGTGTTGACAAAAATACAATCAATAGAATTGAAACTGGTGTTTCTTTTGTTAAGAGCGAAACTTATGCAAAAATTTGTAATGTGTTTAATATCCATCCAAGTGTTTTAATGGCTAAAAGACAAGATATGTTGCTAAAAGAACATATTAACTATAGAACTGAAATAAATTATTTATTACAAACATTATCCCAAGAAAAACTTGTTGATATCTATAATATTATTCGTGTTTTAAATAGGTAATATCATAATGCCTCCGTAGGTACTGGTGCCACGCATTGAGATATATTAACATTTAAAATTAAAAAATGCAAGATGAAAATAAAAAACATTATTTTATAGAAAAAGTTGGAATGTTGCTTAAAAATATAAGAATTAAAAAGAATATTTCAATTAGCAAAATCTCGAGCGAGTATGATATAGATAAAAGTACTTGGAGTAAAATAGAAAGAGGTTTTTATAGTATAGAATTGGCTACTATATGGCGAATGGCTGAAGCATTGGACATGAAATTTTCAGAATTTTCTAAATTATTAGAAAAGGAATTAGGCGATAATTTTAAATTAATTGATGAATAAATCAATATACGTATTGATTTATTCGCTAACTATTTTGAAATTGAACTTATATATTATTTTATATATCAAACTGTATCAATATATTCAACTAAATTTACCTTATCCATACAGAGAAAAACAACAAATACATACTGCCTTAAAATTTATTTCAGTATCAATTCCTCGTGCGTGCGGGTACAGACCCTGAAATAAATTCAGGGTGACACAAGCGTACGGTCATGCTGAACTGCGGATTTTGCGTAGAGTGAGTGACGAAGTCACGAAACTCGAAGTAGCACAGAGCAAAGCGAACAATAGTATGCAACGCAAACACAGTGAGCGACTGCGAAGTGGAAAGCAATAATCCAAGAGGGTTTCAGCATCTATTTCTCATGCATTCTAAAAATAATTTATCTTATATTTGACCTGTAAGATATCAAGTTATAATATAATAATAAAACGAGGTGAATATGAATAAATACAAAATCGTTCTTGGAACGGGTAATGAGCATAAAGTTTTTGAAGTTAACAAAATAGCAGAACACAGCGGAATAGAATTTATACCTGCACCATCAGGATTTGCTCCTGAAGAAACAGGTTCAACCTTTGAAGAAAACTCTTTTATTAAAGCTAAAGAAGCAAGTGTCCTCAGTCATCAAATAAGCTTAGCTGATGATTCAGGACTTTGTATAGAAGCGTTAAACGGTGCACCCGGATTATACTCCGCAAGATATGCAGGTTCTCAAAAAGAAAAAATAGCACGTGTCTTATCTGAATTGAAAGATAAAGAAAACAGAAATGCAAAATTTGTATGCTGTATGACACTAGTAAACGAAAATGGAGAAATAATACACGTATCAAAAGGCGAATGTCACGGCAAAATAATAAAAGAACAAAAAGGTATAAACGGGTTTGGTTACGACCCAATCTTTATACCTGACAGCTACGATATAACACTTGCAGAAATGAGCGAAGAAGGGAAAAATAGCATTTCTCATAGAGGACAGGCATTAAGAGCAATGTTAGAATACATAAAATCCAATCTTTTATAACCAAATATTGACAATCATGTAATTGTAATTAAAACAATAACATAGATGTTAATAGGAGGACTGAGAGATTGTTTATCAAGTTACGAAATAACAAAACCAACCAAACAGTAACAGATGTAATTGTAAAAGAGAAACGTTTTATACGATACCGTTCGTTATTTCAAATAATTAAAAATATCAATTTGAAAGTCTTATTCAACAAACGAGAAGTTTCAACAGAAGTATAAATTAAAAAAGACCATCTTTTCAGATGGTCTTTCAAATCTTGAAAAATTATCAAAGTTGACTACTTGATTTCTACAGTAGCACCAGCTTCTTCTAATTTTTTCTTTAATTCTTCAGCTTCTGGCTTTTTCAAACCTTCTTTGATAGGTTTTGGAGCGTTATCAACTAAATCTTTAGCTTCTTTTAAGCCAAGACCAGTGATACCTCTAACTTCTTTCAATACAGCGATTTTGTTAGCACCAGCTGATGCAAGAACTAGAGTAACTTCAGCGTCAGCATCTTCTGCTGGAGCTGCTGCACCTGCTGCTGGAGCTGCTGCAACTGCTACTGGAGCTGCTGCTGATACACCAAATTTTTCTTCCATAGCTTTTACTAATTCAGAAGCTTCTAATAAAGTTAATTTTTCGATTTCTGCTAAGATAGTTTCTACACTCATGATTTTCTCCTTTTATTCTTTTTTGAGTAATTTCTACATTATAACTGCTACTATGCAGTTTTTTGGTCTCTAACAGCAGCCATAGTTCTTGTTAATTGAGACATAACTGCATTGATAGAGTTTGCGATACCTGATGCAGGTGAATTGATACAACCAAGCATTTTTGCGTATATTTCTGCCTTTGATGGTAGAGATGCCAATGCTTTTGCTTCTTCTTTAGATAACAATTTGCCATCTAAAGCTGCACACATGATTTCGCCTTTTTTAGATTCTTTGATGAATTTTGCTAATGCTTTTGCAGGCATAACTTGATCACCATAACCGAAAGCTATAGCTACAGGACCTGTAAGAGCTTCTGTCAAAATTTCAAAATCTGTACCTTTAACGGCTAATTTTGCTAATGTGTTTTTTGTTACCATATAGTCGCCATCTTCTTTTTGAAGAGCACGTCTTAACTTGGTAATTTCTTCTACTGACATACCTTTGTATTCAGTAACAATAGCAACTTGTGCCTTTTCCATTTTTTCTTTTATTTGAGCGATTTTATCACTTTTAAAGGCTTTTGTTGACATATTTTCTTGCTCCTTTGTTTTACTTTTTCGGAATACTCCGTTTCGACCTTATTTCTTTGCAAAGTAAAAAGACTTTGCGAATATTATTGACCGCAAAATCTTACACATAAAATACTATTTATTATATTTCGACTTGTGTAACCTCGGTTAGCCGGACTCTGCCTTTTATAACGTGATGGTCTGAAAATCTGAAATTCTCATCTACGACAAGGACTCTCACCTTGTATCGCCACCAACATAACTAACTGTCTGCGGTTCATTTGAAACTATAATATCAAATCAAAATTAAAAATCAAGCTATTTGTTATAATCTGTTGAAAAATTTTAACAAATGTTATATAATCTGCATGTCAATTTATATTTACTACTAAGAAAGAGGATTATTATGAAGAAACTTATCGCAGCTTTTTTAGTTGCAAGTCTCCTCAGCTTAAACATTGCTCCGGTTCTTGCATCTGATTGTTGTCCAAACGATATCAATAACTGTTTTCAACCTTGTCCTGAAAACGAAACAATTTTAGGCACCGAACACTTAAGTATCGCAAAAGACGCTCCTAATAACATCGTAAAAATTACAAACCTTAGAAAGGTTGTAACAAAAGGAAACGTAATTGTTGTATCTTTTGATGACAAGTTTGCATCAAAATGTCATAAAGCAGGAGATATGGTAAATTTTGTATTACCGGAAGCTCTTTATACAGATGAAGGAACAATGCTTCTTCCTGCTTGCACAAAAGTTGTTGCTGAAATAACAAGAATTGAATCTCCTAAAAAATTCAACAAAAATGCAAGAGTTCATCTTGTTTATAAAGCAATCGTTCTACCTGATGGAAGATGCTTCAATATGTGCGGACGTCCGTTCACAAAAGATTGCACTCTAAAAGAAGGTCCTTGGATGACATTCTGGAAATTATTTATGTCAACAATCGGACTTGGTATTGTTGGTGCAGGTGCAGGTGCAGGTTTCGCATTCATACCAAACCCTGCTAAACTTGGTGCTGGTTTTGCAATAGGTATCCCTATCGGATGTTCAGTTGGTCTTATTGTAGGGCTTTGTACACCGGGTCTAAATTACAAAGCTAAAAAGGGTGAACAAGTTATGGTGCTTCTACTTGATGATGCAAGTATAATGAACCAATAAACTACAACTTATAAAAAAAAATACCGACGGGAATATTCCCGCCGGTATTTTTTTTATAATTAAAATTTACTATACAGCTGCCTGTACGTCCTGCGACGGAGTTGTTGCAGGTGTTGTAGTAAATGCACTGAACAATCCATACATATCCAACATTGAGCTAATTGAACCATCATAGCTTTCAATAACATCCCAAGCTGTTGTATATTTTGTACCTTTTGAAGATAAGAATGCTGCAACATTCTGTCCAACAGCGTACAAATCAGAATCTGACATTGTATAATCAGATAAATCTAATGTTTTACCATTAAGATTAACTTTTTCTATTGTTTGATTTCCGCCAAACTGGTCATCAATCCAAACATAGCCAAAAGAACCTTGCAAAGCTTCTAACGCTCCGCTATTATTTCCACCCATTACCGCAGATACCATATTTGTCATTAGTTCTGATTTTTTGCCTAAATCAAATATGAACAAATCTTCATATAGACTACTATGATTATCTGCACAATTTGGATTAACAACATCAAAGAAAAATCCGAGATTTGAAACAGTTTCATCATTGATATTTACAATATCATTACCGCCAAAGTCTTCAATATACAAACCTGATTGCAAAGTAGTATTATACACATCATCTCCGCCTTCATTATATACGCTTATTGCATCGTATTGATTATTAGTCATAGGAGTAGAACCACCAATACCAATCATGCCTGCAGTATTGTTTCCGCTTGCCTCACCACCGTCAGAAGTTGTAATATTGACAATATCGTTTCCTTTTCCTGCATAAATCAAATCATTTCCGCCATTTGAATTTATCGTACATTTGGAATCACTTCCAATGATTATTTCACTTTCAAAGGTTCCGTTTATCTTTCCTGTTCCGATATTGATAGTTTTTGTACCTGTTTTTGTATCAAGAATAATTGTGGATTTCTTACCATCAATATTTTTCACTGTCACATTATCACCTATTATAAGGTCTTTATCTTTTTTAAGAATAAGAGGATCACCTGCCGTATAATTTCCACTACCATCGTCTTTTGTATAAAAATCAGCATAATCCTTATCTTCAAAAATAAACCTATTTGGAGTGCTATAACCTTTTGATAAATTGATAACTGCAGAAGCATCTTCATCAGATGAGAATATTATAGTATTATTGCCTGCTGACAAATTGATAGTGTCATTACCACCGTTTGTATAAATAATATCATTTCCTTTTCCAGAACTAATTATATCATCAGCAGCACTTCCATAAATATAGTCATTACCACTTGTTCCGTTTATTTTACCTTCACCGGTTTTGATTGTATAACTACCTTTATTAGTTTTAACCTTAAACGCTGTATTTGTAGCAATAATATCTTCTAAAATAATATTGTTATTAACAATTATATTCGTATCATCCTGCACAATACTCAAATCACCGTCAATATTAACCTTTGTAAGGTCTAAAGTGTTAGAACCTTCTCTTGTTTTTATTGTTTTTGTTCCGCTATAATCAGAAGTCAAAACGACAGTGTCATTACCTTTCTTCAAATTAACAACATCATCACCTTGTGAAAGAGTAACCTTATCATTTTTGTTACCCAAGACAATTACATCACTATATTCAGAATCTGTAATTTTATTAGATTTTGTCAAAGCCCCCTCTATTGAAATTGATGTAATCATATCATTAACAGATGATTCATTGATTCTTACTTCCGGATTTAGCTTAAAATAATCTTTCACAACAGTATAATTCTTTTTGCCATTTCTGTATATGTATAAATCTTTGCCATTTGTACTTCTGCCGAAAGTAATTTTATTGATATCTATAGCATTATTCTCACTGTCAGTTAACTTCAAATCAATTAGCGGAGTAGCTTTTATATTGATATAAATAGTATCGTTACCATCAGAAGCACCAATATTTATAGTTTTATGACCGTTTCCAAGATAAATTTTATCATTGGCAACACTTCCTGTTATATCGTCATTCCCGCTATAGGCATTGATTTTAACACTCTTTTTCCCGCTACTTGCATCAATAATATCTGAAAATACAGTGCCATTAAGATTGTTTTTTGAAATTTTTGTAATTACATTTTCCGTAGAAATAATCCCTTCATCAAGTATTGATAAAGAACCGTCAGAAAACTCCAGTTGTTTTACAGAAGATTTTGTACCCGTACCTGACTTATTAGAAAAATAATCTAAAACCACAATTTCTTTTTCGTTATTTTCATCAACTTTGTATGTAATCAACAAATCTTTTGAAGCATCTAAATGACTAAA
>JAMPEO010000092.1 GCA_023665105.1 Candidatus Gastranaerophilales bacterium
ATGGTGATGGCACAGCTGCTAAACAAATAGAAAACATTATCAGAAATACTAATAACTAATTATTACTGTATTGATATACCGCTCTGGATTTGTTTTATCACTCGTTTAGAAACAATGTCAGGAATAAATCCAGAATAATAAATTTTCCATGCCAAAACTAGTCAAATATGTTAATATTCTGTACTCTCAGGCATTTTTGTGCTATAATAATCAAAAAGAATAGTATAGATTTGAGGAGAAATAAATGACACAAGGGTATGATGCCAGTAATATTAGAGTATTAGAGGGCTTGGAAGCTGTTAGAATGCGTCCCGGCATGTATATTGGTTCAACATCTCAAAGAGGTTTGCACCACTGTATTTACGAAATCGTTGATAACTCTATCGATGAATCTCTAGCAGGGTACTGTACAGAAATTAGAGTTACAGTAAACAAAGATAACAGTGTTACCGTTGAAGATAACGGACGTGGTATCCCTGTTGATATCAAACCTGAAACAGGTAAATCAGCATTAGAAATCGTTCACACAGTACTTCACGCAGGCGGAAAATTCGGTGACGGCGGTTACAAAGTATCAGGCGGTCTTCACGGCGTTGGTGCTTCTGTTGTAAACGCTCTTTCTGAAAAAATGGTTGTTGAAGTATCACGTCAAGGTTATGTTTGGAGACAAGAATACCTTAGAGGTGAAGCAACTGCTCCTGTAGAAAAAGGTAAAGAAACACTTAAAACAGGTACTAAATCAACTTTCTGGTTAGACCCTGAAATATTTACTGAAACAACTGTTATTGATAACGACGTTATTGCAACAAGATTCAGAGAAATGGCATTCTTGAATAAAGGTTTAAAAATTGTTCTACTCGATTCTCGTGACGGACAACCTGATGAACAAGTGTTCCATTACGAAGGCGGTATTGCAAGCTATGTTGAATACTTGAACAAAAACAAAACTCCTGTATTCCCTACTCCTATCTACATCGATAAAGAAGTAGACGGTATGAGAGTTGAAGTTGCTATGCAATATACCGATTCTTATAGTGAATCAATTCTTTCATTCGCTAACAACATCAATACACATAACGGCGGTACTCACTTAACAGGTTTCAGAAACGCTATAACACGTGTATTAAACGATTATGCAAGAAAGAATAATATCCTAAAAGATTCAGACCAAAACCTTTCAGGTGATGATGTTCGTGAAGGTTTGACAGCTATTGTCAGTGTAAAACTTGGCAACCCTGAATTTGAAGGACAAACAAAAGAAAAACTTGGAAGCCAAGAAGCGATGGGTGCTGTTCAAGATGCAGTTAAAGAAAAATTCCAAGAATGGCTAGAATTCAATCCAAAACTTTCTAAGCAAATTATTGAAAAAACTTTACAAGCTCAAAGAGCTAGAGAAGCTGCCAGAAAAGCAAGAGAACTTACAAGACGTAAAACTGTTCTTGAAACTTCAACCTTACCTGGTAAACTTGCAGACTGTTCAAACAGAGATCCTGCTCAATGTGAAATCTACATCGTTGAGGGTGATTCTGCTGGTGGTTCTGCAAAACAAGGCAGAAACAGAATGTTCCAAGCTATTTTACCACTAAGAGGTAAAATTCTTAACGTTGAAAAAGCTAGACTTGATAAAATTTATAATAGTGATTCTATCCAATCTATGGTTCAAGCTTTCGGTATCAAAATCAGCCGTAATCCTGAAGAAGTAGATATCTCTAAATTGAGATACCACAAAATCATCATCATGACAGATGCTGACGTTGATGGTGCTCACATTCGAACACTAATGCTTACTTTCTTCTTCAGATATGCAAGACCAATGATTGAAAATGGTTACGTATATATCGCTCAACCACCTTTATTCAAGGTGACAAGCGGTAAAACTTCTGAATATCTATATGATGAAAGAGCAATGGATAAATTATTAAAAGAAAGAGGTATCAAATCTCTTAGTCTTTCTAATAAATCCGGTTCAAAAGTGGTGAAAGGTGATGAACTCCTAGAAACAATCGCAAATATGACTACATTCTATCGTTCATATAACAACCCTATTTTGAATATTATTCCATCAGTTGTTCTTAGAGGTCTTATACGTTCAGATATCACACCGGAAGAATTTGAAGATCAAGCAAGAATGAATGAAGTTATTGAATATCTTCAACATTACCTAAAAGACCATGCTGAAAATTATAACGTTACAGAAGCTAAAAACTACTCTGTAGAATTGAAATACAACGCAGAAAATGCACGTTATAATATCAAGTTGAATCTTGGAGAAGATGAGTCAGAACTTATTACACCAAGTGTAATAAAGAGTAATGAATTTAAGAGATTGAAAAACTCTTATCCATTAATCCGTGATTTCTTAATCGAGGAAGAAAGAACTCTTTACCTTGACACAGATGAAACAAGAATGGAAATCGCTTCATTTGAACAACTTCAAAAGATAATTGATGACAGAGGTCAAAAAGGCTTAACTATTCAGAGATTTAAAGGTCTTGGTGAAATGATGCCTGAACAACTTTGGGAAACAACAATGGATCCTAAGACAAGAACATTGTTAAAAGTTGATATTGAAGATGCTATGCTTTGTGACCAGTTATTTGATGTCTTGATGGGTGATAAAGTTGAACCTAGAAGAGATTTTATCCAAACACACGCAGTATATGCAACAAATATTGATACATAATTTTATTCAAATATATGTGTAAAAAAAGAGGGGAATATCCCCTCTTTTTTATAAAATTAAAAAATTATTGATTTTCTCTAGCTATCTTAAATGTTCTTTGAGCATCCTCAGAACCAACATATCTGTAATGCCAAGGTTCACAAATCAAACCCTGTGAATTATTTTCAGGGAAAGATTGTTCAAAGCCATATTCTGAAGCGTGTTCTTTTAACCACTGACCTTCTTTTTCAAATTTTCCTCCACGCATAAAATCACGTTCTTCTACAGAACAAATATCTATAGCATAACCTGTATGGTGTTCAGAAAATCCCGGAGGTGCAGATTCCCTTAGTCTACTTGCAAATTTACTTTCTGTACGATTTGCACTGGTCCACTTTCTTGGGAAAATAGCTTTCTGACGTTCGATTGATCTAAAACCTGAAATAATCGTTAAGTTAACACCATCCCTTTTTGCAGCAGCTTTCATTGCTAAATAAGGTTCTTTTATTGCTTTGTGTACTGTTCTACCATCTACAACAATTTGATTTGATTTCAAACAATCTTTGTAAGCATAATGGGTAACTCCACCCATTTTAATACCTTTAGTATCTGCAGGTAAAGTACCTCTTTCAACTTTATTCATATTAGTAGGATTTATACTCAATTCTGAAACAGGACTTTCAACGGCTTCAACTACAGCACGCTGAATTGGATTTGAAATCGGTGTTGCTGTTTCAGGTGTTGATTTTAAAGCTCTTGTTGAACCTGAAACTCTACCACCACCAACACTTGGATAAGAATAATTAGTTACTACCCAAGTCTTGCCATCAGCATCAACCATTTCAGATATTGTCCTTATAGTATCATTTTTAGCAGTATTTTCAACAACTGTTTTTTCAATTTCAGGAGCGTGTTTTGCCATTGTTCGACTAGTACCTGAAACAACAGGAGATGCAACAACTGTTAATGCTGCTAATGCTGTTTTTAAATTCATATAATTACCTTTCTTATTAAAATTACTGTATGTAGTTAATATAAAAAAGCTAAAAATATAATTTGCTTTAATATTTCGTTTTGTTAAATATTTGAAAATAAATAGCAAAAAAATATATTCATAATTATTAAACTATCCATATAACAAACAAGGAGACTCCCATGAATATTCAACCAACATACCAAGCACGACCATCATTTGGTGTTAAAGTTCCTGTAAAGACAGCCATTGAAGCTGCAACCGGAAGATTTTTAGACGACGGTAAAATTGCTTACCCAAGACAAAGAGAATTGCTTTCACAATTAAGCTACCTAAACATCAATAAGCTTTACACAGGTGAAATGGCTGATGCAATGAGAAATATGTCTAAAGTTATAAGAGAAAGACATCCTGAACTAAAAGCAGCATCTGAAAGAATCAATAAAGAATGCGATATTATTAACCAAGATAGAACATTTTTACCAGCAGATGAGATAATAGTTAAAGAAAAAATTGATAAAATATGGAACAAAGAAGCTGAACAAATTGGCAAAGATGAAATCGATATTGCACCAATGTCAATAAAAGATTTAGGATTAGACAAATATACACATCTATAACGTTTGTTACATTGTCTAAAAATACAAGCAAACATTATTTTTAGGGATTTTAATATCCATGTAAAACTAAAATCGTAGGAGATACTTATGTCCCCTGTATCATTAAATCTTCATACAACCAATCCTGTAGACAAGAAACAAATACAGGATAATAGCAATGTTGAAGCAAAACAGAATAAAAAGATTTCAAAAACAAATGTCAGCATTGGAGTCGGATTAGCTTGTTTAGCCTCTAGTGGTATATATCTGGCAACAAGAAAAAACCAAAACGTTGCTAAAGTTTTTGAAAATGTAAAAAATACAGACTCAATTATGGATGTTTTGAAAAATACAAAACTCTCAAAAGCAAACTTTAAACAACTTATGTTTCAAATAACAGGTAATGAAGAACTTAGTGAAAAATTCATAAAAGAAGTAACTGCTAACCCTCGAAAAAGCAAAGAACATACAAGATTATTAAACGAAAAATTTGGCAGCGATGAAGCACTACTTGATTGGATGATTCAACCAAAAGGCTATCAGGAAGCCTATTACAGATACTCTCACAAGGTTTACGATAATGCACAAAAACCTGATGATTTAATTAGTATTTCACCAAATTGGAATATTTGGGTTATGAAAGATAAATTTGGACACGATTTCTCTTTTGGCGAGTTACCTGAACAAATCGGAAATGTTGATAAATATCGTGAAATATTTTATGCTTCTCTACACAATTCACATAATGGATATGAACATTCTGGTGTAAAATTTGATGATTACATTACCGGCGGACTATCAGGTAAAGGTGTTCGAAAACTTGAAATAGATGGGAAAAAATATATTCTTAAATTCCAACCAAATATCAGCAATGTTGATATAAATGACAGTATCTCAATGAAATCAGATTCAGCATTTCTTAATGCACAACTTGAACGTTATCTTCTAATACACGATTATCATCAAGGACCAAAACTTAAATTCTATGATTATAAAACTAATTCTGCACTATATGAAATGACAGAAGGTACAAAACCTGATGCAGATTCTGTTCATGACATCGTAGCAATGAATAAAAAATTAAATGACCTAAATGCACTCGGTGTATATTACAACGACCTTAATCAAAGCAACTTTTTAGTCAATGATAATAAGCTTAATTTCATCGATTCAGGAGAATCTAGTTTTACCGATTTCTTTAAACCTGGTGTAACAGCATTACACTTTACTCTGCCAAATCTTAACGGTAGAAGCGTTACAGAACCTGCAGCAGCTATCGTACTAGCAAAGTAGTTAATACTATTTATTTAAGTGGATAATTTTCCATAACAAAACTTTTAGTAAACTACTACACATACGAAGATAATTAAAAATTAAAATCTTCTTCTATTTGAGATTTAACTTCCAAAATCAGATTATCCCAATCATTGAAAGTTTTTGCTTGAAAAGGTTTAACAGATTTATACCAACCAACATCCTCACCTTTTGTTTTATACCAACGAGATTCGGCATAAACATTAAACAAACAGTATGTTTTAAGTCCTAATGCACCAGCTAAATTCATTACAACATTATCTGTCGATATAATTAAGTCCATACAATTCATTGCACAAGCTGTATCTTCAAAATTCTTGAATTCTTTTCCTAAATCATATATATTTATATCTTTATCAAGTTCTGTTAATTCTTTTGCATATTCATCTGACTGGAATGAATAAAAATCAATCCCTTTCATCTTTAATATTGGCATAAATTTCTTTATTGAAATATCACGATATGTCAAAATTGATTGTTTTGTACCATGATAGGCTAGACCAATCTTTAAATTTTTTGATGGCTTAATATATTTTTTCTTAAACACTTCAATTTTTGCAGAATCAGCCAGTAAATACCCGTTTGCTTCTTTCATTCTGTTAGGAGACTCATTTATTAAAAATGGAGTATCCATTAACGGAATATGATAATCATGAGGAATTTTTCCCATTCCTTTACCATTACTATACATAACCGAACGATTAGTATCTTTAAGCGTAATATTTAAATTTACATCAGCCTCATGAGATAGAATTTCACAATATTTTTCATAACCGGATGACTTAAATATCGGTATCAGATTTTTCTGTACAACAAATATTACCTTTTTTGCTTTTTTTGCAATTTCAGGTATATATCTTGCAAACATAACAGAATCTCCAAACCCTTGTTCATAATGAACAATAACTGTTGCATTAGACAAATCCTTTTTCCCATCCCATCTTTTTTCTGAAAGAAGAAGTTTCGGATATGTAACATTACCTGTTTCAAAACGACATCTATATAAGTCGTACGCTTTAGAAATTTCACCATCTTTCATAAATAATCTGCTATACGAAACTATTTCTTCAGGCGTCGGATTATTATTCATAACAGCTTCAAAACATTTAACAGCTTCTTCTTTATTTCCGGCTCTATAATAAAGTTTTCCAAGCATTGTATCCATCTGATTTTTATTTAACGCATATTCTCGGGCTTTCAGTGCATACTCAATCTGAATATCCAACTTCTTATCCTGATAAACACGTTCATACAAATATGCAAGACGATAATAAAAATTATGCTCATCAGTTTGACGTTCT
>JAMPEO010000093.1 GCA_023665105.1 Candidatus Gastranaerophilales bacterium
AAGTTCAGAATGACAACAAAACAGTACTGTCACCCTGAATTGCGGAGCTGACAGTGAAACTGCTTCGCTCGTTTCACGGACTAATTCAATGTATAAAATTTGTACCTAACAAATTTATATTTTATATCAATTCGCCTGTAAGATACCATGTCTTTGAACCGTTAATTTTTACATTAACAAATTCTCCGGTTTTATCTTCGTCACAAGGTATATGAACCATTTTGTTGTTTCTGGTTCTTCCGGAAATAACATTCTTACCGTTATGGTTTTCAAACTTTTCGACTAACACTTCCATCTCACGTCCGATGTATTTTCCGTTGGACAATACGCAGCATTCTCTGTTTCGTTCGTTTAATCTTGCCAAGCGTTCCGTTTTTACTTCTTCAGATAGGAACTTGTCTGTCCATTTTGCTGCAACTGTTCTTTCTCTTGGCGAATAAGCTGCTGTATTTGAATAATCTAATTCTAACTTAAGCATTGTATCAAGTGTATTTTGGAATTGTTCTTCTGTTTCTCCAGGGAATCCTGCGATAAAATCACTTGTAATAGTAACATCTTTAACTCTTGTTCTAATGTGATTGCAAATCTTAGAATATGTTTCTACATCATATCTTCTATTCATTTTCTTTAAAACATAATCATCACCAGATTGCATTGGAATGTGGAAATATTCACAAACTTTGTCTGATTGAATAACTGTGTCTATCAATTCTTCGGTTATATCTGTAGGATATGATGTTACAAATCTAATTCTGAACTTGCCGTCTAATGCATTTATTGCTTTTAGTAATGCTGATAGATTTACTTCGTTACCGTCTTTATCCGTACCTTTGTAACTATCAACATTCTGACCTAATAATGTGATTTCTTTGAACCCCTCCGATAAAGCTTTTTTTACTTCTGTCATTATGTTCTCAAAGTTTCTTGAACGTTCACGGCCTCTTGTATATGGTACTATACAATATGAGCAGAAGTTATTACATCCTTCCATTATAGGTACCCAAGCATTAACACTTTTAACACGGTTAATTTTTATATCAGATTCTTCGTAAGGTTTTTCTTCGCAAGAACAAACTCTTTCATCGTTTTCTATTCTTTTTATTATTTCAGGTAATTCATATAAACGTTGTGTGCCTATTACAAAATCAACATAAGGTGCTCGTTTGAACAGTTTTTCTTGAACTTGTTGTGCAACACAGCCTGAAAAACCAATCTTAATATGTGGTCTTGTCTTTTTCCATTTCCCCCATACGCCAATTTGGCTATAAGCTTTATCTTCTGATAATTGTCTTATTGAACATGTGTTGATTATTAACAAATCAGCTTCTTTTGGTTCGTTTGTTTGTTCATAATCAAGGTGTTCAAGCATACCGAACATACGTTCAGCATCTGATTTATTCATCTGACAACCAAGAGTTTCTATATAAACTTTTTTCATAATACCTCATCCCTATAAAAATATATAAAATTATGCCCGATGGGAATCGAACCCATGACCTTAAGTTTCGGAAACTTACACTCTATCCAACTGAGCTACGGGCACATTTACCTTTCACTCATTATAGCAAATAAACATAAAACAAGAAACTGTTAGATGTTATCTTCTTTTTTACGTTTGTTATGATAACCATAGCCTGCATATATACTTAGGCCAATGAGTAACCATAACAAGAAATATATTGAAGAATCAGAGTTTGATTTGAATTTACAGAACATAAGTAATGCACAAGTTAGTATCCCTAATATTGGAAACAATGGGCAAAATGGAACTTTGAACGGACGTGGTCTGTCAGGTTCTGTCTTACGTAAAATTAGAACTGTTAAACAGATAATAATAAACGATGTAAATGTTCCAAAGTTACAAAGTTCTGCGGATACGTTTAAGTCCATAAATAATGCACAAAGTATAACTACGATACCTGATAACCAAGTCACTACGTGTGGTGTTTTAAACTTTTCGTGAATATTTTTCAAAGAGCTTGGTAAGAAATTATCTCGGCTCATTGCAAACAAGATTCTTGCGGTACCTAACTGATAAATAAGTAACACTGTAGTTAGAGCACAAAGTGCACCAACAGAGATTAAGCCGGCGTACCAATCTTTGCCTATACATCTCATTGCGTGTGCTAACGGTGCTTGTGTATCTATTGCGTGACAAGGTAATATACCTGTTAAAACAAGTGCTACAAGTACGTATAGTAATGTACACATAACAAGCGTTCCTAATATTGCGATAGGCAAGTCTCTTTGTGGGTTCTTTGTTTCTTCTGCTGCTGTTGAGATTGCATCAAAACCGATGTAAGCAAAGAATATAACAAATGCTCCCATAAATACACCGTCAAATCCGTTAGGCATAAACGGATGCCAATTTTCAGGAGCTACGTAAAAAGAACCTACAACAATAAATGATATTATGATAAACATATTAACACCTACCATAATACTTGCAAATTTTGTTGATTCCTTAACGCCTTTAATTAACAGAACTGTGAGTACAAATACGATTAAAATTGCAGGAAGATTTATTGCAAAAGGTATTTCTTTTATGTGGAATAAGTTTGAGAATGCATCAGGTAAATGCAAAAATGGCATTTTATCGTGTACATCCCAGCCAAATTTATCACACATTGCATACATTGTTCTATAGTCGTTTCTTAGCCATAGCGGGCAATTAACTATCCAAGCAGGTAATATATGTTTGAAACCTTTTAAAAATTGTACAAAATATCCTGTCCAAGCACTGGCAACAGTAATATTTCCGATTGCATATTCAAGCATGAGTATCCAGCCAACCATCCAAGCCATAAATTCACCCATAGTTGCGTATGTGTATGTGTAAGCACTACCTGCAACCGGTATCATTGCTGATATTTCAGAGTATGATAATGCTGAAAAAACGCTTGCTATTGCTGCTAACAGCATTGATATAATAACTGCCGGCCCTGCTCCAACACTATCTTGACCGCCTTGAATTGCACTTCCTATAATTGTAAAGATACCTGTGCCGACTACTGCACCTATACCTATGATTATTAAGTCAAATACATTTAATGTCTTCTTTAATCCTGAATTACTGCCGGCTTCGATTAGTTCATCCGGAGTTTTACATTTTAATAAATTATTTAATAACGAGTTCTTTATCATCTTCCTGATTTATTTCATTTTTACTATTTACAACTTCAGCTTTTCTATTTTTAATATAGCCGTATTGTAGGTATATCAAAATACCAATAACAAGCCATATAATAAATAATGATCCTGATGTCTTAAGTTCTTTTAGAGAACATAACATCAATCCCCCGCAGCATACAATTCCTAAAATAGGAAATAATGGTGAACAAGGAACCTTGAATGGACGTGGTCTGTCAGGATCTATTTTTCTTAATATAAGTACTGCAACACAAATAATGATAAACGATGTGAATGTTCCAAAGTTACATAATTGTGCAGCTTTATTCAAATCTAATGTAAGTGTACCAACGATGCAAACAACTCCCACCAATATTGTTAAAACGTGAGGAGTTTTGAATGTTGGGTGTAGTTTTTGAAATACTGTAGGTAAGAAATTATCTCGGCTCATTGCGTATAGAATTCTTGTCGCAGCAAGCTGTAAAACTAATAGTACAGATGTTAAACCTGCTAAAGAACCTATTGATATAAGTCCGGCAGCCCAGTTCATTCCTACCATATTCATTACAAACGCCATAGGAGCTTTTAAGAATCCTTCTGCAATGTTTCCACCGCCTGTGTGATACATACCTGTTAAAACAAGTGCTACAAGTGTATAAACAAGGGTTGTCGCTAATAATGAACCAATAATACCTATTGGTAAATCTTTTTGCGGATTCTTGCATTCTTCTGCTGTGGTTGCTAATGCGTCAAAACCAATATAAGCAAAGAATATAACAAATGCTCCCATAAATATTCCATTAAAGCCGTTTGGTGCAAATGGCACCCAGTTAGCAGGTTTTATAAAGAACGCACCTGCAATAACGAATAATGCTATAACTGCAAGCTTGATGACAACCATAATAGTTGTCATTTTTGTAGAGTCTTTTGTTCCTTTAATAAGAATAGAAGATATGATTGCTACGATGATAAGTGCAGGCAAGTTTATGCATAAATGTAATCCGCCGATAGACGGTATAGAAGCGGCAGAAACACCTGATGCAATCAAGCTGTTATAATCACTTGTCAACCAAGCCGGAGGATTAACCAACCAAGCCGGTAGATAAGCTTCAAAACCTTTTATAAATTGCATGAAATGGTTTGACCAAGCACAAGCAACTGCAATGTAGCCAACAACGTATTCAAGCATAAGAACCCAGCCAACCATCCAAGCAGCAAATTCTCCTAAAGTCGCAAATGTGTACGTATAAGCACCGCCTGCAACCGGTATCATTGTTGCAAATTCGCTATAGCAAAGAGCTGAGAATATACAAGCTATGGTTGCGATAATCATTGATATAACAAGAGCAGGACCTGCTCCGACGGTTCCTGCATCTCCTGCTGCAGCTATACCGACAACAGCAAAAATTCCGGAACCAATGATTGCACCTATACCTAATATTATTAAGTCAATAGCTGTTAATGTTTTTTCTAATCCTGCTTCTGATGCTTTTTTTATCATATCTTCAGGATTTTTTCTTGTTAGGATTTTTGTGAAAAATCCATGAAAAACGCTCAATTTTTCTTTTAACATTCTACTAAACTGTCCTTACACAATGGGTAACCCATTTCTTTACGTTGTTCTACATATAAATTTGCAACAGCAGATGCCATTGTTCTTACTCTATTGATAAAGTTGATACGTTCATCTTTGCTTATTACACCTCTGGCGTCAAGCAGGTTGAATGTGTGTGAGCATTTTAGAACATAATCGTATGCAGGTAAAACAAGTTTTGCATTTACACAGTTGTCCACTTCTTTTTGATAAAGTTCAAACAGTGTGAATAATGATTTACCGTCTGAATATTCAAAGTTATATTTAGATTGTTCTATTTCATTTTGTAGATAAATATCACCATATTTTAATGTATCATTCCATTTGATATCGAATACAGATTCTTTGTTTTGAAGATACATAGCGATACGTTCCAAACCGTAAGTTATTTCAAGAGCAACAGGTTTAACTTCTATACCGCCGACTTGTTGGAAATATGTGAACTGTGTGATTTCCATTCCGTCAAGCCAAACTTCCCAACCCACACCGGCAGCACCAAGCGTCGGAGATTCCCAGTTGTCTTCTACAAAACGTACATCATGTTTTGATAAGTCTATCCCCATAGCCTCAAGACTGCTCAAATATAGTTCCTGAGCGTTATCAGGTGATGGTTTTAACAATACTTGGTATTGGAAATAGTGACCAAGTCTGTTAGGGTTTTCACCGTAACGTGCATCAGTCGGACGTCTGCAAGGTTCTACCATTGCTGTTGACCAAGGTTCAGGACCCAGTGCACGCAAGAATGTCGCAGGGTTCATTGTAGAAGCACCTTTTTCTGTATCGTACGGTTGCTGTATAACACAGCCGTATTTTGACCAAAACGCTGATAAATTTAATATTAAATCTTGAAAATTAAGTCCCATATTCTTATCCCCAAATTGTATAATTTACACTTAATTATATATAAACCGTTAAAAAAAATCAAATGATTGACACAAACATAAACAAATATATATAATAAAACTAAATATTTTTATTTAAATCCAGATTTTGGTTGTTGGTAGAGATTAAATGATTAGTTTTTTAGGGAAATGTGTTCAAAATTTTATACAGTCTGTTAAGTATATTTGTTCCGGACAGATGAGGTTCCGGCATGCGTTGACGCAGGCTGCAGCAATAAGTTATGATTCTCTGCTTATATCTTTAGTTATTTCTTTTGTTGCGGCTGCGGTTATTACGATACAGGTATCAAAACAGTTTTTAATGAGTGGTGCTGACAGCTATATTGGCGGAACTTTGGTAATAGTTATTATACGTGAGATAGCTCCTGCGTTTGTTGCTTTGTCGATTGGGGCAAGGGCAGGAACTGCAATATCTGCTGAAATTGCTAATATGAAAGTTACGGAACAGGTTGACGCTATAAAGACTCTGAAAGTTGACCCTGTCGGCTATTATTTTGCACCGAGATTACTTTCTGCTGCGGTAACTATCCCTATGGTAACTATTATAGCGGAGCTGGTAGGTGTTTTGGGTGGGATGTTTGTTGCCTATTTGACGATTGGCTTGCATCCGCACCGTTATATGGATTCTGTTTGGGCATGGTTAAGGTTGAAAGATTTTTATATAAGCATATTAAAAGCGTTTGTGTTTGGGATATTGATAGCAGATGTTTGTGCGACACAGGGTTATGAAACAGAGGGCGGAGCAAAAGAAGTTGGTATTTCTACGACACAAGCAGCAATAAAATCCACGATATACATGCTAATCGCAGATTTCATAATCAATTTTGTGTTTTATTTGTAGGGCTTATGCATAGGAGCCCATTGCAGATGATAATCCTTTTAAAATACCACCTGCTATATCATTACCGATACTTCCTGAACCTCCTGAACCACCGGAGCTGCCTCCGAATATTCCAGCAAGATTGTTCATAACACTGCTGCCAATGCCTAATCCCATTGCTAAATTATCATTACCGGATTTATTACTATTTCCTGCTGCTGGTGTTTCTACAGCTGGTGTATCTGCTGTTGGTGTGTTTGCTTCAGGATTTTGTTGTCCGTTAGGCATAATATTTTTGGCATTTGATGTATCTTGCATTGCTTGGTTGAATGCTTCATTTAATCTTTGTGAGAATCGTTGGAAGTCTCCTGATATA
>JAMPEO010000094.1 GCA_023665105.1 Candidatus Gastranaerophilales bacterium
TGCAAAAGTTTCTTCTAAAATCGGTGTTTTAGAAAACTTAATTGACAAAGTTGATAACCTTATTATTGGCGGCGGTATGGCTTATACATTTGTAAAAGCTAACGGTGGTAAAATTGGTAACTCAATTTGTGAAGACGACCAAATTGATACAGCAAAAGCTATTGAAAAGAAAGCTGCTGAAAAGGGTGTTAAATTAGTTATGGCAACAGATGTACTAGTTGCTGATGATTTCTCTGGTAACGGTACTAACAAATTCGTTAAAATTGATGAAATTCCTGACGGATTTGAAGGCGTTGATGCCGGTGAAGAATCAAGAAAAGCATTTGCAGAAGTTCTTAAATCTTCAAAAACTATTTTGATGAACGGTCCTGTTGGTGCTTTCGAAAATCCTAAATTTGCTGAAGGTACAAAAGCTGTATTAGAAGCTATTGTAGAAGCAACTAAGAATGGTGCAACTTCTGTCATTGGTGGTGGTGACTCTGTTTCTGCTGCTAAGAAATTCTGTAAAGCAGAAGACTTCACTCACGTTTCTACAGGTGGCGGTGCTTCATTAGAATTCATCGAAGGTAAAGTATTACCTGGCGTTGCAGCGTTAGACGAAATTTAATAACAATAGTTTATATAAGTAGAGGTAGGTTTAGTTATGCTACCTCTGCTTTTTTCTTTAATTCTATTGATTTTTTGTCAGGTCGTTGTATTATAAAAAAAGATGTTGTTTACATTAGTTAATAATATGATTAGTTAATGTCAATTAATATTTATTATCATTTTTATAGCTACTGTGTAGAAAATAAGGTATTGTGTTATGGGACTTGAAATCAATAAGCTATCTGATTCAACATATATTCAAAAAGAATTAACAGAGATAAATAAACTTAATACAGAATCTGCTAAAAATGTAGAAGAAGATAATCAGACTTCTAAGCAAGAAAAAACTGATAAAGACGAACATTTGGATACATACAGAAAATCTTCTGTTGTTTCAAACTCTATTGAAAAACAAATAAAAGAACAGGAAGCGAAAATAAAAGAAATAAATGAGAATTTGGCTGTTCTTAGAGAAAACTATAATGAAACTTCTGAAGCAGAAGATGTAGCACGTTCTGTGAGATACCAAAAAGAACGTGAGCGATATAGAAAAGAAGTTAGTGAAAATAGCCTAAAACGCTTATTTGCAAATTGGACACGAAAATACAAAGCGAATGAAACTGACAAATCTATCTTGAAAGAATATAATTCGGCTAGTTCTGATTATGAAACAGCTGCAGAAGAACGTCGTTCAGCTGATATCGCATACGATTTAGCAGATACTGAAGCTTTTGATGCTATAGCAGCTCATAATTCTGCAAGTGCACAGTTTATTAGCGGATTGTGGGGAAAAAGAGATGCATACTGGGACTTAGCAAAAATGCAAAGACGATTGTCTATTGCAAAAATCCAAGAAAGTATGGATAGATAATATATCTTTGTCAAATGCATAATATGGGCTAAAAAAAACAGGTCGGATATCCTTCCTGTTAAGATTTTACACTAGCCGAAATATAAATAGCATGTTTATTATACCTTTTATTTCGGAAGTGTGCAACTTTATTTTTATAACAAGAATAATAAACAACTTACGGCAATAGCTGGAGCTAATGGACAGTACGACTGCGTTTCCTGATTTTTAAGTATTCCTATAAGATTTTTTGTTAATTTGTATGTTAAAAATAGCATGCCAACTAAAGCTATCGTAAATAGCGGTTTTGCCCCCCAGCAGTCTACATTTCGGGATACATAAAGAAATAGGCATGTAATAATGAAAATTATTAAGTATTTTAAAGTTTCTGATTGTTCATTTCTCCACAAAGTCATAATATAGTCAGGTAATACGAATATAACTTGTATGAATAAAGCATAGATTATATATAAGAATAGTTTATCTAAACCTACAACTGTTCCTAATGCACCCAGCAAATATATGTCCCCTACTCCAAAAGTTTCTTTATTAAAGGCTTTTAATCCGATGGTTGTTAGTAGAACTATCAAACTGGCACCTACAAGACCACCCAAAAGAGCATTAAAAATATCATATCTGTTAAAGATTACACCTAATAACATGATAATTAGCATTTGAACAGTTGATATTTTTTGTTCTTTTATATCTGTCATTGCAAGAGTTAAAAACATTGATAAAATACCAATTACGGATATTGCATCAAATAATGATGGGTATGTTGCGAATGCAAATATGAATAATCCCATGCCGGCAAGCTCAATAATAGGATATTGTATACTTATCGGTGTGTTACAAAAATAACATTTACCTTTTAAATAAAAATAAGAAAATATAGGTATTTTTTGCCACCATAATAGTTTTGTCTGACATTTTGGACATTTTGATGGCGGTAAAATTATACTTTCATTGCTTAAAGAACGTACAATAAGTACGTTAATAAAACTTCCATAGCATAACCCCAATATACTTATCAGTACCCACCAAAAACTATCCATGACTTATTCCGTATCTTGTTTTTTTATGATGTCGTACATGTAACTAAATGCTTTTTTGAGCTTTCTTGAAACCATCATTTGATTCAAATCCAATTTCTGGGCAATTTCAGTTTGTTTCATGTCTTCATAGTAGAATAATTCTATAATTTCTTTATATTCTGCAGGCAATTTTTTTATTGCTTTATCAATTTCCAGTTTCATATCGTGATGTTCTGAAAACTCTTTGTAATCGTATGCAGGTGTTAAATCACCTATTGTAGCTCTGTTTCCGTCAACGCTAATTAGTTCATCAAGGGATGCAACTTTTTTACGTCTATCAACATCTATTGCGGTGTTAACTTTTTGCACTGGAACATCAAGTGCTTCAGCAACTTTTTGGCTGGTCATATTATCCATTTCTTCATCGCTCAAATCTTTTACGAAGTTTTTAATACGCATAGCCAGTTCAATAATTTCACGAGGTACTTTAATTAGTGCAACTTTATCTCGCATATAATGCTGCATTTCTCCAACGATTAAGTAACCTGCATATATTCTAAATTTTGGGCAAAGTTCAGGTTTATAGCGTTCAATAGCTTTTACAAGCCCTATAGAACCTGCTTGTACCAAATCTTCAACAGGGTCTTCCGCACGGCGGGCGATTGAGTTGGCAATCTTTTTAATTACAGGCATCATTGCTACAACTATCAGATTCATCAATCTTTTCTTTTGGTTGGATTTGTTTGATGTTCTATATAAATCTAACCATTCTTGAATTTTTATATAAATTGAATCGTCATTTGTATTCGCCAATTCTCATACCTCCCTATATATAAGGATATCATGTACATAGTAAAAAATAAATATTATTTATTGTACTTTTCATACAAATCCGGACGGCGTTCTTTTGTGCGTTTAAGCTGTTCTTGATATCTGAATTCTGCAATATGTGCGTGATTACCGTTTAATAATACTTCAGGTACTTTTAAACCTCTGTATTCTCGAGGTTTTGTGTAATGCGGATATTCTAAAAGGCCGTTTTCAAAGCTATCCTCTTCCATTGATTCTATTTTTCCTAAGGTACCATCCAATTTTCTGCTAATACTGTCAATAAGGCATAATGCCGGTAATTCTCCGCCTGTTAATACAAAATCTCCAATAGAGACTTCTTTTGGTTTGATAATATCTCTGATTCTTTCGTCAAAACCTTCGTAATGACCACATAGTAATATCACTTGATCATATTTTGCGAATTCTGTGCAAAGTTTATTGTTAAATGTTTCACCTTGTGGAGTCATCATCAGTGTTATAGAATTTTCTTTTTTTTCTATATTTTCATAAGCATCAACATAAGGTTGTGCCATTAAAACCATGCCGGCTCCGCCTCCGTATGGTGTATCATCAACTTTTTTATGCTTATCTAATGTATAATCGCGTGGGTTTGTGGTTCTTATTTCTATAATTCCTGATTCAACAGCTCTTTTCATAATACTGTGAGAACAAGCATTTTCTATCATTTCGGGGAATAATGTCATTACGTCAAAAATCATTCAATAAGCCCCTGAATATTTTCAATAATTACTTCTTTTTTCTTGATATCTACATTCAAAACAATGGCTTTAACAAAAGGTACTAAGCATACTTTTTGAGTATTGGATTTTACAGATAACAAATCGTTTACGCCATTATTAGAAACACCAACTACTACACCAACTTGTTTATCGTCGGAAAACACTTTCATTCCTACAAGTTCATCAATTAAAAATTCGTCTTCTTCTAGATTTTCTCTTACGGTTGTTTCTTCTACAAATATCAAACAATTTTTATATTCGACAATATCGTTTACTGTATCTATTCCTTTAAATTTGATAATGGCAAATTTATTGTTAAATTTGACATTAGTAACTTCAAAAGGAATATAATTATTGTCTTTTAAAATAAAAACATCACAAAGCTTAGTCATGAACTCTTGTTGATTTTTAGAGTATCCGACTTTAGCCTCACCTCTTACACCATGAAAATTAAGAATTTTACCAACAGAAATATATTTGTTACTCATCTTCAGTTTTTTTAGGTTTTCTGCCTCGTTTTTTAGGTGCTTCTGCTACTGTTTCTTCTTTTGTTTCTTCAGCAGCTTCAACTTCTTCTTTTTTCTTGCGTCCACGTTTTTTAGGAGCAGGTGTCTCTTCTGTAACAGGAGTTTCTTCTTTTGTAACTTCTTCTTTAGCCGGTTCTTCTGGCGTTTCAGGAGTTTCTGTTTCTTCTGCTACTTTTTCTTCAGCTTTTTTCTCTTCTTTTTTTGGATATTTTGAAACCATATAGTCAGCCGGTTTATCAGGTCTGTCTTCATTCCATCTATCCAATCCCATTTGTGCACGAATAAGCTTAATAGCAACGTGTACACGCCATTCATCAACTCTTAACTGTGCTGCGATTATTTTGTGGCAGCCGATAGGAGGTAATGGTAGCAATGGAGCGTATAAGCTTTTTATTGCTGTCATTTGATCTGGTGTAACAGCCAATTTTCTCTTAGGGAACGGAAGCTTAGGAAGCATCATTTTTTGTCTAACTAAGTTTATACCAAAGAACACTTTTCTTGGTTCAATACCTAAGTGATTACCGATAGTTTCGTGAGCATCAGGGTTTGGTAATGGAAGCATTGTTTTATATAATACTTCAATTTTTTCTAATTGCTCCTTGCTAATAAGTAACGGTTTAGCCTGTTTTCTTTGTTGTGGTCTGTTTCCACCAGGTCTTCTGTTTCCACCTTGTTGGAATCTATTATTGTTAGGACGACGTTGTTGGTTTCCATATCTGTTGTCACCACCTTGATTGTAGCCACCGCCCTGATTATATCCACGATTTTGTTGATAGCCGCCACGATTGTTATTGTATCCGCCGCCATGACCATAACTTCCACCGCCTTGATTATAATTGTTGTTAAAACTGCGTCTAGGCTGATATCCGTCACGATTATCGTTTCTGTTATTATCAAAACGTCTATTATTGTTAAACGAACGGTTATTGTTTCTGTTGTAACCGCCTCTATTATCATATTGACGAGGGGCATTATCTCTGTTACCTTCTGTCGAATATGAACTATAACTCTTTAATTGTTTGTCCTGAGTCCCTTGATCTCCATCATCTGCCCCCTTTTCTGCATACAAGCAGTTTGGACAAATTACACGTTTGGGGTTTTTAGTTTCAAACTCAGCACCACATTTAATGCATTTATTTACATACATAATACAAGCCTCTTAATTACGGTTAATAATATAATAAAAATGTCTCCTTCTCAAAAAATATCACAGGGTGACTACTATGTATAATACACCGAATTCTGAATAATTTCAAGTGCTTATTAAAACTTAAAAAAATATTTACATAATTCTACCCGATTGTACTATGTATATTGCCTAAACAGGTAGTTATATTTTGATTATAAACTGTTTATATTTTAATTATGCTAATAAAAGAAAGATATACAATACTGGATAAAACTCCGGATAATATGCATGTTTCTACCGAGCTATGTATTTTAAATTATAATATACTTCAATCTTTTGAAGTCACACAATTACTAATAACTTCAAATCCCCATGTTACATTTTGGCTTGCTACGAAAGATTTTTCCAAAAATTATGTTCTAACTGCCAGTAAACTTGGTATAAAAAATATTATTCCTTTACCGATAAAAACAGAATTGATTGATGATTTTTTCAAAACAGAAGAAAATTATGACTCTTCTGAATATATTCAAAACTTTAATACATTAGAAAATTCTAAAATTTTGATAGTTGATGATAATGAGTTAAATATAAAATTATTAACAGAAGTTTTATGCGATATTGGTGTACAGCTTATATCGTGTATACATCCGCAGGATTGTTTAGAGCTTATTAAAAAAGAAAAATTTGATTTGTTTTTATTAGATATTTTAATGCCGGAAATGTCCGGTTTTGAGCTTGCAGAAGAAATAAAAAAAACTCAAATAAACTCAATGACTCCGATTATATTTATAAGTGCAATTTCAGGAACTGAAAACATTTTAAACGGTTACAATCTTGGTGCTTGTTCATATATCGAAAAACCATTTCATCCCAATATTGTAAAATCTCAAATTTATAATATCTTAAAGATAGAAGAGGATAAAAAACAGTTAGAAAAAGAAAAAGAACAGTTTGTAGCAACATTGACTCATGATCTAAAAAGTCCAATAAATGCAGAAATAAATGCTTTGAATATTTTGTTAAAAAAATCTCCAAAAGAGATTGAAAATGCTCAAGGTGAAATTTTATCAGAACTCTTAAATTCTGCAAAATATATGCGA
>JAMPEO010000095.1 GCA_023665105.1 Candidatus Gastranaerophilales bacterium
GAAGTTGAACTAAAAGAAAGAAAGCTAAGAATTGAAGACGCTCTAAACGCAACACGAGCCGCTAATGAAGAAGGTATTGTTCCTGGTGGCGGTGTAATGTTAGTTAGAGTTCAACAAGAACTTGAATCTAAGCTTGAATCTATCAACTTTGATTCTGATGATGAAAAGAGCGGTTATAAAATCTTGATGGCTGCACTTGATATGCCATTGAGAGCTATCGCATACAACGCAGGTGCAAAATCTGATGTTGTTGTAGACAACGTTAGAGGCGGTAAAGAAGCATACGGTTATGACGCATTGTTATACAGATATGTTGATATGTTCGAAGCCGGTATCGTTGACCCTGCTAAAGTAACACGTTCAGCATTAGAAAACGCTGCATCAGTTGCTTCAATGTTGTTAACAACAGAAGCTGCAGTTGTTGATATTCCTGAAGAAAAAGCTGCTCCAGATATGTCAGCAATGGCAGGCATGGGCGGTATGGGCGGCATGATGTAAGCTTCCTATAAAGTTATATAATGAATAAGGTCGGTAAATATTTACCGACCTTATTTTTATATTATGATTGTTGTTTTTTTGATTTCTCTTCTGCTATTTGTGCTTTAATTTCTTTTTCTACAGCAAACTCTTTATTATTAGGTTTTAATAATCTATCTGCAAGTATTATACCAGGCAATACTACACCCAATGCAAGTATAGTAGAACCTATATTCTTCATTACAGAACCTCTTTTGAGTTTTCTAACATCTTTGAAGAATTCATCTAGAGTTTGACCTGATTCTTTGAATTGATTATATAATCTATTCATATTTGAATGAGTATCTCTTACATGCTCCAAATTGATATATTTTCTTGTATCAATTTTTCCGGTATCTTCTGCAGTCTTAAATATTTGATACCATTTTTTAGGTTTCTTAACCGTTTGAATAATATCAGACTGTTTGGCAACATCAACAACCATATTTTCAGGTGTTTTGTGTAAAAAGTCATACAACTCTACATCTGTTGCATTTTGCGGGAATGCATTGAGACTGGATTCTATAGATTTGTTTGCAAACGCAGCTTTAAACTGTTCATTTTCTAAAACCCTTGCATCCAAAGCTATAGATTTATTATGTTTTTTATCGGCAACTTTTTCAAAATGATTTTGAATCTTTTTACCCATAATATACATAAAGAATAAAAAACCACCCTCTTTTATTGCATAACCCATTACTTCTTGAGGAGATCTGGATTTTCCAAGTCTTTCAGATGTTATACCCACATCAAGGATAAAAGTATTCTTAACCGGATCAAGTATTACATCATACAAACCGCCAAAACTCGGATTTCCCTTGTTTTGATTATCACTCTTTCCATTTCTTATCTTGGACAAATTCTGGAAGTTTAGATCTTTTCTTTGAGTACTAATACTATTTTGACTCATTAACTTAATACTCTTTTCTTCCTCTTCTTTAAGTAATTTCGCTTTAATTTTATTATGAGTATATTTTTGCTTATAATTCGTCATAATATTGTATGTGCCAAGAGTTAAAGCTGTTGCAGCAATAAATTTAGCAACATTCAAATTCTTAAATAATTTTTGATGTTCACCAATTTTTTCAATATTCTTTTTAACTTTGTCAGAGTGAGCATATTCTTTTGTTTTCTCAAAAATATCCTTATTTTTAAGGTTTCTCACATCATAATCTGCATCTAACCCTGCAGCCTTAAATAACGTTTTATCAATAACTTTCTTAAATAACGGAATACCGCCTAACCAAATAGCACTTGTGCCGACTTCATCAATAAATCTATCTGTGCCCTCATCTTTACTTGTAATAGATGATGCCGTTGTTATACCCGCAATATTGGCTGTATCTTTTATAGCCAACGGGACTAATGACTGGGAATTACCCAATGTTGAAAATATTTTAGCTGTGATTGCCATTCCTTCTAACCTTTATACTACCGTGTATTACAGGCCCCATCTTAAATTCATCAAATAGACGATTGGAGCGTTCGCCTTGATAGTATTTCGTCGTCGAATGTTTTTAATCATAAATATTCTAACCTTCCTTATATTACTAAGTATTCTAATTTTGAAAATTGCTGTTTTTTTACATTTTTTTACAAAAAAATAAGACCCGTTAAGGTCTTGTTTTTATTTTTTTATACACAAAATAAGATGTCTTTTAATAAAAACAAGCCTTAAATCTTAAATTGTGTACGTCGTAAATTCATTTTCATAGATATGATAATAACTTAATTTCTTAAATTTGTAAAGCCCCTATTTTTGACTTCTTAATCGTTCTACAAATTTGCCCAAACGTCCAATAGCTATTTTCAGATTTTCTAAAGAATAAGCATAGGATATTCTCAAAAAACCTTCTCCACAATCACCAAAAGCAGTACCCGGAACTACCGCAACTTTTTCTTCCTGCAAAAATCTTGTTGCAAACTCTTCACTTGTCATACCAAATTCTTTAATACAAGGGAAAACATAAAATGCTCCGAACGGTTCAAAACATTCTAACCCCATATCTTTGAATGCTTGCATCAGAAATCTTCTTCTTTGGTTATATGACTTTCTCATCATTTCAACGTCTTCATCACCATTTTTTAGAGCTTCAACAGCAGCATACTGACTGATGGTAGGAGCACACATTATTGCAAACTGGTGGATTTTAGTCATCTGTTGTATAAGCTCTTTTGGAGCACAAGCATAACCCAATCTCCAACCTGTCATTGCATAAGCCTTAGAAAAACCGTTTATTAAAATAGTTCGTTCTTTCATGCCTGCAATAGATGAAATAGAAACATGCTTTTGCTTATATGTTAATTCTGAATATATTTCATCTGACATAACCAAAATATCTTTTTCGATAACTATTTTTGCAATTTTTTCTAAATCGGATTGCTCCATAATAGCACCGGTAGGATTATTTGGATAAGGTAATATCAAAACCTTTGTCTTATCTGTAATAGCATTTTTTAATTCTTCCGGTGTTAATCGAAACTCATTTTCAGCCTTAAGATTTATAATAACAGGCTTTGCTCCTGCCAGAACAGCACAAGGCTCATAAGAAACATACGATGGCTGAGGAATAATTACTTCATCACCAGGATTTATTACAGCTCGTAAACCTATATCTATAGCCTCTGAACCTCCAACAGTAACAATTACTTCGTTATCAGGATTGTACGAAACCCCTTGAGTTCTGTTAATATAGTTTGAAATTTCCGTTCTTAAATCTTTTAACCCTGCATTAGATGTATAAAAAGTTTTACCACGCTCAAATGCATAAATACCCTCATCTCGGATATGCCAAGGCGTATCAAAATCAGGTTCACCAACCCCAAGCGAAATCGCATCTTTCATCTCACTTACGATATCAAAAAATTTTCTTATCCCTGATGGCTTAATATCTAATACTGTTTTTGAAAGGAAATTCCTCATGGAGTAATAACCTCTCTTTCATCTTTAATTTCTCTATTTAAAATAGTTCCGTGATCTTTGTACTTTTTCAAAATAAAATGCGTTGCAGTACTTAATACACTATCAAGTGTTGAAAGTTTATCAGAAACAAAATTGGCAATCTCTTTTAAAGATTTTTCTTCTAAAATAACCAATAAATCATATCCTCCAGAAATCAGATAAACAGCTTTAACTTCAGGATAATTATATATTCTTTCTGCTATATTATCAAAACCACGTCCACGCTGCGGTGTAACCTTAACTTCAATAAGAGCCATAACTTTTTCGATAGATGTTTTTTCCCAGTTTATCAAAGTATGATATCCGCAAATAACACCTTCTTTTTCAAGATTTGTAAGTTCTTCTAAAACTTTTTCTTCCGTTACACCTAACAAAACAGCTAATTCACTAAAATCAATTCTGCTGTTTTTTTCTATTATTGATAACAATTCTTCTTTCATATTTATCTCCTGCTATTGTTATAAATTATAACAGAAAATGTATAAGTATGCATAAATCAGTTAATGATATATAATAATCTTATGGATTACACTAATAAGGATTTTTTAGAAAGACGACCTCAACGCTTATGTAAAATGTGCGGGAAATGCTGTCGTGTAGTTGTAGCATCTGTTGAGCATAATGAATTGGTAAAAAATGCAAAAAATGGTGATAAAAGCTCTAAAGAGTTTTTGGAATTGTTTGAACCATACAAATCCGTAGAAGATGCTATGGCAGTAGATGAAAGTATTGTAAAAAATATTCCTGATTATCAAAACCAAACGTTTTATAAATGCCGTTTTCTTCAAGACGATAATCTATGTTCCAGATACAAAGACAGACTGGATGTTTGCAGGATATTTCCATCATCACCATGGTGTATAACTCCTCCAAACTGCGGATTTGAAGGTTGGCTTTTCCAAGAACAGGAAGCCCATAAAAAACGTGTAAGAAAGTTAAAAGAAGAGCAAATATTCTATAGAGCCAAATTAAAAACAGATATCCCTAAAAAAGAAAAACAACTCTATGAAAAGCTTATAAAAAAAATTGATGAACGAATAAACCTATTTGAAAAATACGGTGCAAAATATTGGTAATTTATTTACATTTCAATCTATATAATACTTTCAAGCTCTGCTAAAATTTTAATTGTAAAGAAATGTAAACATGTTTTTTTAAAAAGTCAATTCTCTCAAAAAAAAATACTTTACATGAGTACGGGGAATTAAAAAGTTATTTTGGGGGAAATTAAGATGGCAGAATTAAGAAATGTTATGTACGAACCTATGTTAATCGACAAAACAGGTATCTACAAAAATAGTAGTGTTTCAAATAATATTAAAGTTACATATACAGGTGACGATGATAAAATCGCTGATGAATTAGCAGGTAAAAAAGCAACTGATAAAAAAGAAACATCAAAAGCAAAAGATGGCAAAGATGACGGTTCAGTAGGATTCTGGGGTGCATTAGGCAATATGGCTAAAGGTGTTGGCAACTTCTTCAAAGGAATGGTTTGCGATAAAGAAGGCAACTTCAGCATCGGACAATGCCTTAAAACAGTAGCTATCGGTGCAGTAATCGGTGCAGCTTCAATCTTAATACCAGGTGCTGGTACAGCAATCGCTATCGGAGCTTTAGCACTAGCCGGTAAAAATGTTATTTCAGCAGGTATCGATGTTGCAAAAGCTAAGACCGATGCAGAAGCTGAAGAAGCTTGGCAAAATATGGGTTCAGGTCTTACTGAAGGTGCATTAGCATACGTTGGAGCAAGATCAACTGGTGCATTCGGTACTATCAAAAACGCAGGTAAATTAGCTAAATCAACTGGTTCAGACTTATATTCAGCTTACAGAGCTGGCGGTTGGAAAGGTCTTAAGACTGAAGCTAACTCAGTAAGAATCAGAGCTTGGGATGGCATCACAAGAACTTATAAATCAACAGAACAAGGTACTATCGATAATTACAGAAACTTAACAAACGCAAAATCAAAACACGATACAAGAATCAAAGCATACGACGAAAAAATCAAAGCAGCTAAAGGTGCAGATAAGAAAGCATTACAAGCAGAAAAAGCAGCTTACGAAAACGGATACAACAGAGTTGCAACAGAAACAAACTACGAAACAGCATACAACACATTAGAAACAATGAGAGCAGACTTAGCAAAAGCTAAAGCTGCAGCAACAAAGAAAGGTGCATCAGCAAAAGCTAAAGCAAACTACAAAAAACAACTAGCAGAATACGAAGCAGCTGAATCAACACTAAAAGCAAGAGTTAACAACGGTGACTTCAAAGTAAAAACTAGAAAAGGTACAAAATCTAGAAAAGTTAGCAACGCAGAAAAAGCAACAGAAAATGCATACAACGAAATGGTAGCAAAAAGAGATGCACTAAGACAATCACCTAGTAAAAAAGCACAAGCAGAATACGATAAAGCATTCAACGAATACAGCAAAGCAGTAGCTAACGAAAAAGCAATCAAAGGTCACACTTCAAAAAGATACATTCTAAGTCAAACAGTTGGCGAAGGAATGAAAAAACCATCAACTCTATGGCTAACTCTAGCATACGGTGGACGTGACACAGTTCAAAAACAATACCAATACGTAGCATAATAAAAATCTCAATCCCCCCAACAACCAAAAAAAAGAGTCTTCAATGAAGACTCTTTTTTTTGGTTTGGGATTATATATAATTATAAAAACATATAATATCACAATTTTTATATAAGTTCTGCTAGAACTTCATTTAGCTCCTCTTTTGATAAATCTTGAAATTTCAATCCTATATATTTTTCTATGGCACCCTGTTTTCCCATATGTTTTGCAACACAAGTTCTTTCATAACTTGACACTTTTATTCCATCTGAACGGATATACCCACTAACTCTATATGTTCCAGCACATTGAACAGCCTCACCTGTGTCACTTTTATCTTTAAATAAGTAATACAAAATAACCTCGATTGAGGTTGAAAACATAAATAGTTGTTATAGGGTTGACAAAATGGGGAATATAGTAAATAATAAAGATACAGGGTGACACCTTGAGAAAGTGTCGCAGCCCTTAGAGTTTTGAGTGGTACTTACCTTTTAGGGTATGTGCCACTTTTTAATATGTACAAAATCATAAAGATTAGTAATAAGCTTATATTGAATTTATCCATATTAGCCTCTTTCTAGCCGGGAAACCAACCCGAGTTTTGAGATATTTTGTAGTTGATTCCGTTTTTAGAAAAGCTGCTTTTACCCTGCAAGACCATTCTATTACAACACTTCCAATTTGTCTAATTATGATTTGGCAGTTATGCACTCAAAAAATCTTCGTAT
>JAMPEO010000096.1 GCA_023665105.1 Candidatus Gastranaerophilales bacterium
TAAAAGAGCAAAAATACCACTTTCAACAGCCGTTTCCAAATAAATATTATATGCACTTAAGGCATCAAAACCTGTTTTCATATACAATCCATATATTTCTCTAAAGTTCTGATTTCCTTGTCCGATGCCAACAATCCAATTATCTTTAAGCATTTGAATAGAGGATTTATAAACATTAAATCTAAAAGAGTTTGAACTATCTGATCTCATTGCAAATATTGATAAAACTCTTATTCGTAAAGATGTAACAGTAAGAATAGCAAATGTTCCTAATGCAACAACAGCAGAAGTAAATGCTATATACAGTTTTTTATAAGAATTCCAAAAGAATTTCAATGAAATAACAAAACACAAAGCTAAAATAGAAAATAGTCCAATATAAGAACCTCTACAGCCTGTTAAAAATAACGCAATACAGCAAATCACAGATAATAATCCGAATAAAGCTGAATACAAATAACGTTTTTCATATAAGAAATATCCACATAAACCAATTACAGATGGAATACTTAAAACAAAATAACCACCCAACAAATTAGGGTTTAATGGCAATAATGTTCCATAAACACGGGTCATAACCTCTTCTGGATTAAGATTTGAAACATCCTGCCAACCTGAAATTTCGTCTACTTTCCCAAAACTTTGTGTAATACCAATAAAAGATTCAGCACTAACACACAATGCTATTGTCATAAGTATTGGTATAATATTTTTTGAATTATATTTTAAATGATGCACAACCGAAATATAAAAGGTTAAATAAATAAATGTTTTCATAAACCCTTTTAAACTTAAATGCAACAAGGATGAACCTGCCACACTAACTAATACCAACATGAAAAATGCAAGTAAAAAAAGCTCAAAATTCTCACATTTAAACTTGTCCTCAGGTGTAAAAATAATTCTAACCATAGTTAAAACTGTTGAACATAATGCAAAATAACCAATAACATCAGAATTCATAAAAGTAGAAAACACAAATGTTGCAATAATAAATAAGAAAATAGCCTTATCTATATTTTGTAATATAAAACTTTTATTATAAATATTTTCTGTATATTTATGAATAAAATCAAGAATATTGTTAAGAAGCATTTAAATACCCTACTCCATAATTTGCATATCAGAAACAGAGCCTGTAAACTTATACATTTTGCCTTCTAAAGTAATAGGCATACCCATTTTAATCTTGTTACCACCGACAACAGCACCATCTTTAGTTATATGAGCAACGTCCTTTACTCGAACAATAATATCATAAGTATCATACTGTCCTGCATCTACCGCTACAACATAACCTTTTGGACCTTTTACAGGTAGAACAACTTTTTTAGGTAAAAATTTAACACCAATAACATCTAAATCGCTATAAGGCACATTTCTTATACTAATAAAAGTTTTGTCACCAATTTTAACAGGGCATTCTGATGCAGAGAGAGTTACACTTCTTAAAAACACATCAAACTCAATTTTTGAAGTAGACTCAATCTGTTTTGACGCTGTCGAACGCATATTTTTTGCAGTAATAATACCAACAAAAACAACAAGTATCAATCCGATAACAATAATAATATCAACTAATTTTTTATTCATCATATTCTCCAATATCAATAGATTCTAATTTTTTACAATTTTGCTCAATAAAATCAACTAATTCTTCAATAGTAGTTGTTGCACATCCAAATTGTTTAATAACAATTCCGGCAGCAATATTACCGATAATAGCTGCATAAACAGGTTCAGCACCACTCGCAAGTGCTAATGAATATAATGCGGTAACCGTATCACCTGCACCTGTAACATCAAAAACTTTAGACTTATTAAACACAGGAATTCTAAACATCTTTTTATCAGAAGAAACTAGAGCCATGCCTTCTTCGCCGCAAGTAATAAGAACACATTCCGCATCTGTATCTGATAATAAATTTTTACCTGCTTTATGTAAATCATCATTATTTTTTATAAAAAATCCAACATGTTTCTGCGTATCAGGAAGATTTGGAGTCATGGAAGTTGCACCTCTATATTTTTGTAAATCCTTTTGTGCATCGACAATAACTTTTTTTCCAAGACCACGACAAAGCTCAATAGCTTTAGCAATAACTTTATCAGTTAATGTTCCAATATGGTAATCTGATAAAATTACTGCATCATGTTCCGGTATAGCTTTTTCTAACTCTTCTAATATCAAAGCTTCTGTTTCAGAAGATATAGGTTCAGAAGACTGTCTATCAATTCTAACAATCTGCTGAGTTATAGACTGAAAACATGAACCGGAAATTCTAGTTTTAGTTACAGTTTTACGAGTACTATCGACAACAAGATGAGAACAATCCACTTTTGCATCTTCAAAAGCACCTCTCAAATCATTTGCTTGATAATCATCACCAACAATACCAATAACACTTATTTTACCATCATTTATCGTAGACACGTTATGTGCAGCGTTTGATGCCGCTCCAAGTATTAAATTGGTATGAGTATGTCTTAAAATAAGAACAGGTGCTTCACGAGAAATACGCTCAGTATCACCATATACCATCTCATCAAGTGCTAAATCACCCACTACTAAAATTTTTGAATTTGCTAAACCCTTTGTATAGTTCAACAACTTATCAATATTTATCTTCATTCGCTCTCCAAGCATTTCCTAATCAACACATATAATTATAAAACAAAAATGCTTACAGATAAATATATTAAGAAACAAATTCTTTTGTTGAATCTTCATTAGTAGGTTCATTTGCCAAAGCATGTTTTTCAGGATGCTTAGCTGCATATTCTTTTGCTGTAGTTCTTTGAGCAATAGCATCCCCTAAACGGCTACCTGCTTCAAATGCGGCACAAGATGTTGCAATGAAACCTAAAGCTTTAATAACACCACCAAGTTTACCACCCGGTAACTTGCTCAAGAACTTGTTATTAGCAGCAAAGTCTTTAAGCCCTGTTGCTAAATTGTTTAAGAATTTGTAATTTTTATACGTTGCCTGTTTACCGCTTAACCCAAATAACTCTTTATATATACCTTCTGCTGCAAACATGGCAGACATAGCACCTGCTTCTTTTAATAATGCAGATTTTTTATCTTCTGAATTATAAACTCTAACACCACTTGCAACTACTAATATAGGGTTAACCCAATCGGAAACAACATTTACACCTTTGCATACTCCATCAAAAACTTTGCTTGTTTCTCGAGCTGTGTGAATAGACTCTGACATAGAATTTAGACATCCTGCAACCGCTCCGGTTTTACCTTTTGCTAACTCCATAGCCCCACTTGCAGAATTTTTCAACTGTAATGCAGAAACAACACCACGCTCTTTACAATCAGTACGAAGATTGTTATTAGCTTTTTCGCCATTCATACAGCTAAATATGACCATTCTTAAAGGATCAGCAATTCCTGATGACATTCTACATTACCTTCATAAAAATAACTACTTACACACACTTATATAAAGTTATCTTTTTACTGAAAGTTGCCTTTTCAATATTTTTTGTTACAAAAGTTAATATAAAGAAAAATTCGATATACCGGTTGTAATCATAGCTATATTAAATTTATCAGCTTGCTTTAAAACATCTTCAGAAACACCAGGTTGAATAATCAGAGATATTCTACCCTGAACAGCAACATTTAAATCATGTATTGTTAAAGGTACATCAGATGCAAGTATAGCTTCTTTAGAATTATCACAAGCAGTATTTAATGCATACTCAAAAGCTGGAGTTTGAATACCTTGAGAAATCCCTGAAGTTTTAAAATCTTTAGCAACAATAACAGAAGCACTTCTAAGATACTTAGTTATTTTCCAGGCAAAGATAGCATCTTCAATTTGCTCTACAGTTGGTTTTGTTTTTGATACAACTTTGAACAAATCTTTATCAAGTTCTTTTTTATTTTTTGTTTGAACAATAGTTCCAAACGGTGTTGATACAAACTCTTCTACAAGATAATTCTTATATTCCTTTAATGGCGTGTTTAACTTCACATATCTTATTTTATGAGTTTCAATATATTCTAATGCAGATTCATCAAACTCAGGAGCTACAACAAGATGCTGCGATGTCAATAACTTTGCTAATTCTAATGTCACAGATTTTGATAAAGCAACAACACCACAAATTGAATCAATAGGATTACAATCAATAGCTTTTTCAAAGGCTTGAAGAATATCTGTTCCTAAAGAAACGCCAGTAAGAGTATTATTTTTCACAAGAACTGCAGCACAAACATCATAAAATTCAGATAATATATTTAGACCTAAGGTTAAATTTACAATATCAGTATATGATAACTCAGAAGAAGATGTATAATCATTAATATCTTGTGTCTTATACAATTTGGCAGACTGAGAAACAGTTGCTGCAACATTTAAATCTTTAATAAATTCTATATTTTCCATAATTTTATCCAATCTTAATTATTAAAATCCTGCCCTGCCGTTGGAATAGGAGGCTGTGTTAACTGTGGAACCGAATGAGTCTGCTGATTTTGAGTTGAGCCTTGCGGATTCAAAACTTTTTCATTCATCTGCTGAGGCTGATACGTATTAACTTGAACCACATCTTCTGTTGGAGCAACTTCATTTGTATCATCATAATAATTTTTATCAGCAGTATTAGGACTTGTTAATTGCGACATTGCACGTCCTTTTGCAGAAGTAGAAAGCACATCCGGATATCCAAATTCTTCATTTCCATAAGGTTCAGTAGCTACTCTCATTACATCACGCCAAATTATTGCAGGAACAGTGCCACCGGTCAGACCACCCATACGGGTATTGTCGTCATTCCCAACCCAAACACCTGTTACAACACTAGGTGTATAACCAACAAACCAGGCGTCTTTATAATCATCTGTAGTACCTGTTTTTCCAGCACTAGGTTTACCTATGTTAGCAGCCATACCTGTACCATGTTTGATAACCATCTTAAGCATAGAAGTCATCGCAGCAGCAACATCTGTTTCCAAGACTTTTTCAACTCTGGCTCTTGGAGCAGAATAAAGAATCTTACCACGAGAAGATTCTACACGCTCAATAGCATAAGGTTCAACTTTATAACCACCACTTGCATAAATACCATAAGCTCTTGTAAGCTCAAATAACTTTACACCATTAGAACCTAATGCAATAGTATAATCATATTGAAGCGGAGTATTTATACCCATTACTCTTGCAACTTGTATAACGGCACGAACGCCAACATACTCAATAAGTCTTACGGCACACACATTTGATGAAATCATAAGAGCTTTATACAACGGTAAACGTCCTCTGTATTTATTACCATAGTTATGTGGAGCCCAACTTCCAAGCTTATATGGTGTATCATCAATCATATCGTTTGGAGTTAAACCCTTTTGAATAGCTGCTGTATAAATAAACGGTTTAAATGCTGAACCCGGCGGTCTAATAGCTTGAGTGACTCTATCATATTGGCTTTCTGCATAATTTTTACCACCTGCATAAGCTAATATTTTCCCGTCTACAGGACTAAACGAAAATAAAGCAGCTTGATTCTTTTCACCTTTAAGTCCCCATGCATTTAATGTCTTTAACAAAGTTTCGTTTGCTTTTTGCTGAGTTTTATAATCAATAGTAGTTATAATTTTATAACCGCCTTGAGATATTTCCTGTTCTGTAAAGCCTAAACGAGCAAGTTCTCTCATTACATAATCGCAAAAATAAGGAGCTTTATTTAAAGTATAGTATCTTGGCATAGTAGTCAAAGTTACTTCTTCTGCTTGAGCAGCTTTCATTGTATCTTTGTCTATATAATGCATTTTATACATACGTTCAAGAACTTTATTTCTACGTTTTTTAGCTAAATCCAGATTATTAAACGGTGAATACACAGATGGAGCTTGAGGTAAACCTGCAATCAATGCCATTTCTGCCAATGTAAGTTGATTCAAACGTTTATTAAAATATGTTTGAGCAGCACCATCTACACCATAAGACCCTGAACCTAAATAAACATTATTTAAATACATTTCTAAAATTTGGTCCTTACTTAAGGATTTTTCAATTTTAGCTGCGATTATTATTTCTTTTAATTTTCTTGAATAAGTTTGTTCATTAGATAGGAATAACATTCTTGATAGCTGCTGAGTAATAGTACTTCCACCTTGTACTACCTTGCCGGCCAAAACATTCTCTATCATAGAACGTGTCAAACCTAACAAATCATAGCCATGATGGTTATAAAAGTTCTTATCTTCTGTTGCAATAATTGCCTGCTGCAACTGTTTTGGAACATCAGTTATACTAACCTTCGAAAAAGTACAAGCATTAAATGTTTTTATAACTTCACCATCACTTGAATAAAAAGTTGTAACCATATTCGGTCTAAAATCAGATAAATTAGCAATCGGCGGTACAATCATTAAATATGCTTTCAATGAAACCAATCCACCAAGACACACCGCTGCCCCTAATATTAACAAACGTTTTAAAGTATCAAAGATAGAATCTTCTTCTTCATACTTTTTCTTAGACACACGTGTTCTAAAACTATAATCATCATTTTTTTTATATCTTGCCATAATAGCCTCTTTGTTAAAACTCCTCAAATATGTTATTATTTTATCAAAAAAATATCATTTGGTACAGGATTATGTTAATAGATTTGCTTGAAAATATCAAAAATGAATTT
>JAMPEO010000097.1 GCA_023665105.1 Candidatus Gastranaerophilales bacterium
AACGTAAGGCACTTTATGTTCTTTTAGAGATTCTCTAATTTTGTAATTCATGCTTTCAGAACGATCATCTAATTGAACTCTGATACCTGCATTACGCATTTTATTATAGATTTCAGTTGCGTAATCACCGTGTTTTTCAGTAGAGATAGGAACAATGGTAACCTGTGTAGGAGCAAGCCAAGTAGGGAATGCACCTGCATAGTGTTCAATAAGAATTCCATGAAATCTTTCCATTGAACCGAATACTACACGGTGTAACATTACAGGTGTTTTCATTGAACCATCTTTATCTTGATACTTGATATTAAATCTTTCAGGTAGGTTAAAGTCAAGCTGAATGGTTGCACATTGCCATGTTCTGCCAATAGCATCTTTAACTTTGAAATCGATTTTTGGTCCGTAGAATGCACCATCACCTTCGTTAATGTCATATTTCATTCCACGTTTATCCATTGCTTCTTTCAAACCTGCTTCTGCCAAATCCCAGTTAGCAAGTTCGCCAACATAGCTTTCAGGACGGGTAGATAGTTCAACTTCAAAATCCATCTTGAATATTTTCATTGTATCTGAAACGAAATCAATAATTTCATTGATTTCATTAACAAGTTGTTCAGGTGTACAGAAGATATGTGCATCGTCTTGGGTGAAGCCTTGAACACGTGTTAAACCTGCCAATGCTCCTGATTTTTCTTTTCTGTATACAGTACCTAGTTCAGCCATTCTTAATGGCAATGAACGGTATGAGTATCTGTTTGCTTGATAAATTAAGATATGGAATGGGCAGTTCATAGGTTTAACTACAAATTGTTCATCTTCGTCTTCGTTCTTTTGAATAAAGAACATATTTTCTTTGTAGTGGTCCATGTGACCTGAAATTTCCCATAATTTTGATTTAGCAATCTGTGGAGTTTGAACGATTACGTAACCACGTTTTCTATGTTCTTCTCTCCAATAGTTTTCGATTTCTTCACGAACTGTATATAGGTTTGGATGCCAAAGAACAAGACCGCCTCCGATTTCTTCTCTTACAGAGAATAAATCAAGTTGTTTACCAAGTTTTCTGTGGTCACGTTTTTCAGCTTCTTCAATCATTGTTAGGTATGCTTGTAAATCTTCTTTGTTCCAGTAAGCTGTTGCATATATTCTTTGTAGCATTTTGTTCTTTTCGTTGCCTCTCCAGTATGCACCAGCAACTTTTAAAAGCTTGAATGCATTACCTTTAATATATGATGTATTAGGAACGTGAGGACCTGCACAAAGGTCATTGAATAGAACATTACCTTCTTTATCTTTTGTTAGATAAAGTGTTGGATTATCGTTTCTATGTTCTTCTAATAATTCTGTTTTGTAGATTTCACCTTCTGCTTTAAATTCTGCGATTTTAGCATCAACATCTTCAACCAAAACTTTTTCAAAAGTTAGGTTTTGTTTAACAATATTTTTCATTTCAGCTTCAATTTTTTCGAAATCTTCTTGAGTGAACGTGTGACCTTCTGTCATATCGAAGTCATAATAAAAACCGTCATCTGTTGAAGGACCTATCGCTAACTTTGCTTCAGGGAACAACTTTTGTACGGCTTGTGCCAAAACGTGTGATGTTGAGTGTCTAAGAATAGACAAAGTTTCTTGATTTTTTTCCATTTTTAATCTTTCTATCCTTTAAGTGGTAAATTACTTTTTGAGCAAATAGCTACATCTACAAGCTCATTCATTTACGACCGGGGTGGATCCCCCTAACTACTTCCGTGATTATATCACTCGGTTTCATGTTATCACTATAGAACAACAATATCAATGTTTTTTTGTCTCAAATAATTTAGTAAATGATAAAGCAAGACGCAGCAATAAATGTTTATTTATCTTACACAAAAGTTGTCGAGACAATAAAATTAAAAACATAAGTATAATTAACTTTCATATTATGTTATTTCTTTTAAAACAGTGTTTGTTATATAATCACAGTATGAACATTATTCAAGAATTTGACACAATAGCTGCTATATCTACACCTCTTGGAACTGGTGGTGTTGGTGTTATACGTATATCTGGTGATAAAAGCTTTGAAATTGTTTCAAAAATTTCATCAAAAAAAGAGTTCAAACCAAACTATATTACTCATTGTTGGATTATGGACGGTGAGAAAAAGGTTGATGAGGTTATTATTTTGCCTTTTAAAAATCCAAACAGTTATACCGGTGAGGATGTTATAGAAATTCAATGTCATGGTGGTGTAAATATTGTCAAAAAAATACTTGGGTTGGTTCTTTCTAATGGTGCAAGACATGCAGAAAAAGGCGAATTTACAAAACGTGCTTTTTTGAATAAGAAAATGGACTTATCACAAGCAGAAGCTGTAGCTGATTTAATCCATTCTAAGACACAAGATTTTGTTATAACATCTGCAAAAAATTTATCAGGTGTGCTTGCCGAGAAAATTACACAGATTAAAAAATCTATATTTGAGGTTTTATCCAGAATTGTTGCAGGGATTGATTTTCCTGAAGATGTTGCAGAGCCGGAGTATGATTATTTAGTATCTGAGTTTGAAAAAAATATTTCTGAAATAGACTCAATTTTATCAACGGCAAACACTTCAAATGTTTTACGTCAGGGAGTTTCTGTTGCTATTGTAGGACGTCCGAATGTTGGTAAATCATCTTTGTTTAATACGTTATTAAATCTTGATAGAGCTATTGTTACTGATATTGCAGGTACTACCAGAGATGTATTAAAGGAAACTCTTGATTTTGGTATTCCTGTGACACTTGTTGATACAGCAGGTATTCGTGAAAACGAAGAAGTTTCAAAGGTTGAAGAAATTGGAATTGAGTATTCTAAACAATCGCTTGATGAAGCGGATTTGGTACTTTTTCTTTATGATGCTTCTGCCGGAATGACAGAGGAAGATAATGCTATTTGGGAACTTGTAGAATCTAAGAAAAATATTAAAATAATGAACAAAGCTGATTTGTCAAATATAGAAACAGATGATCTAAAAATATCTACAAAAACAAAACAAGGTATAGAAGAGTTAAAAGAAAGAATTAAATCTATTGTATGTGATGTAAATCCTGAAACTTTAGAGTTTTCTACAAATTTACGCCAGCAAAATTGTCTTGAACAATCTAAACAGGCACTTTTAAATGCTCTTACTGCAGCAAAACAAAACGAATTGCAAGACCTTATATCTATTGATGTAAAATCAGCTTTACTCGCTCTTGAAGAATTAACAGGCGAAGTTATTACTGATGATATTTTGAATAATATATTTGATAATTTCTGTATCGGTAAATAATTTTTGTAATATAATGACTGTATGATTAAAAGAATTTTAGCAATGAATTTTGGTGGATTGGGAGATGAGATTTTATTCTTACCTGCCCTAATTTCATTGAAAAAAGAATATCCCGATGCAAAAATTACGCTTGCACTTGAGCCAAGAAGCAAAGCAATACAGCAACTTACTGATGTTATTGATGATGTTATTCTTGTGGATATAAAAGGTAAAAACAAATATGCAGAGATATTTAAGTTGATTACCAAAGCTATATTTGGTGATTTTCAAATGATAATTTCATCAGGTGCAAATCCTATGATATCAATTATAGAGGCAATGACGTTTATCCCTAAAAGATATGGCTATAATACAGGTAAGTTAAGCGAAGTTCTTTTAACAAAGGCTATTCCTTTAAATAAGAACCAATATGCAGGTAAGATGTATCATGATTTAGTTTCAGAGGTTACTTCACATATCACTGAACTTCCTCAAGTATCTGTTCAAACGCTTGAAACAGTTCCTAATACAGTTCTAATCCATCCTGGTGTTAGTCTTATGAGTAAGAAAAAAGGTTGTATAAAATCTATTACGGGTCAAGAATGGGCTGAACTTATCGATTTGATTGCAATGAAAGGTAAGAAAGTTATCCTTGCCGGTGGCCCTGATGATGAAGAGTGTATTAACGAGATAATTAAATATTCTAAAACAGGAGATTTTGAAAACTATTATGGTAAGACAAAAAATCTTATAGATTTGGCAAAGCTTATATCATCTGCTGAAAAGTTTGTTTGTTCTGATTCAGCTCCTTTACATATTGCAGTTGCATTAGGTGTTAAAACATATCCGTTTTTTGGACCAACTGATGATATAAAACTTGTTCCGCAAAATGAGAATATTGTACCTCTTAAGACAAATGATAATTGCCCTGAAAAACCATGTTTGTGGGAAAGACGTCAACAATCTTGTGAAGAATTATATTGTCTTAAATATGATTTCAATAAATTGGCAGAACTTATTTGTGAGTAGATGATGCAAATATACGGGGATAAACTTTTTAGTCAGCCGATAGATAGGATTATTGCTTTTGATAATGATTCTTTTAAAAAATCTTTTGAACAAATAGAGTGCTATAAAAAAGCCGGTAAATATTTGCTTGGGTATATTCGTTATGAAGCAAAGAATATTTTTTTAGGTCAAAAATATAGTTCGCAAAAACCAATATTATATTTTGAGGTTTTTGAAAATTATGAAACTTATACTCCCATAAAAAATAAAAAAATTATTTATCCTATTGTGAAAAATTTAGTTTCTAAAACAGATTATGTGTCCGATATAGAAAAAATTAAAAATTATATTGCTGATGGGATTACTTATGAAGTTAATTATACTTATCCAAGTGAAGTGGTAGCTAATTGTACATCTATTGAGTTATATGGCAAGCTTCTTGAAAATCAAAGAACACCATATAATACATATATTCAAAATGAATATGAAACATTATTATCATTTACACCTGAATTGTTTTTCAGAATAGATGGGAATAAGATAACAACAAAACCAATGAAAGGTACTGTAAAGAGAGGTAAGACAGAACAAGAAGATAAAGCAAATGTAGAATTTTTATCCGCTGATGAGAAAAATAAAGCCGAAAATGTTATGATTGTCGACCTTTTGCGTAATGACCTTAGCCGAATTGCAAAGACCGGAACAGTGAAAGTTGAAAAATTGTTTGAGATAGAAACTCACAAGACTGTTCATCAGATGACATCAACTATAAGTGCTATTCTTGAGGAGAATACCACTCTTTATAAGATTTTCGAGAGTATATTTCCTTGCGGTTCAATAACCGGTGCTCCTAAGATTTCTACAATGCGTGTTATTGATGAACTGGAACATTTTGAGCGAGGTATATATTGTGGTGCAATAGGTTATATTTCTCCGGAAGAAACTGTTTTTAGTGTACCAATTAGAATTTTGGTCGGAAATAATAACAAATATCTTTGCCATACAGGTGGTGCGATTGTTTGGGATTCTGATTCTGCTGATGAATGGGAAGAAACTATTGTGAAACGAAAATTTCTTGAAACTATTCCATCATTTAATCTGATTGAAACTATGAAAGCTGAAAACGGAAAGATTATTTTTCTTAAGGAGCACATTGACAGATTGAAACATAGTGCAAAGATTTTAGGTTTTGAGTTTGATGACAATTTATATACTTTGAAGTCTAAAAAAGACGGTATTGTTAGAATTCTTCTTTCTAAAAATGGGAAAACTGATATAGAATATAAAAAATTGGAAGATAACAAAACAACAAAAATAAGATTTGCTAATAAAGTAGTTAATAGTGATAATGTATTTTTATATCATAAAACAGATTATAGAAAATGGTATGATTCATCTATAGAAGCAATTAGAAATGGTGAAATATATGATGAAATATATATAAATGAAAAATGTGAAATTACAGAAGGTGCACGTTCTAATATAGTTATTCAAAAGAATGGGAATTTATATACTCCTCCGTTAGATTCAGGGATTCTGAATGGAATTTACAGACAAAGTATTTTGAATAAGTTAGAAGAAAAAGTTTTGTACAAAGAGGATATTCTGAATGCTGATAAGATATTTTGTATAAATTCCGTTCGTGGAATGGTGGAGGTCGAATTGTGCTGATAATCGATAACTATGATTCATTTACTTACAATATTGTGGAATATGTAAAACTTTTAGGTATTAAACCGATTGTAATAAAGAATGATGGGTTTGAAATTGGTGATATAAATAGATTAAACTTTGAACGCATAATAATTTCTCCCGGTTATGGAAATCCTTCAAACTCTGGTATTTGTATGCAAATACTTGAGAAATATCATGGTAAAAAGCCGATTTTAGGTATTTGCTTGGGGCATCAATGTGTTGCAGAATATTTTGGTGCAAAAATAATTAGGGCTGTTGAACCTTGTCATGGGAAAATCTCAAAAATATTTTTTGACAAAGGTTGTGTATTGTATAGCGGGATAAAACAAGGATTTCAGGCTACAAGGTATCATTCATTGATTGTTGATAAAGATTCTATTCAATTACCAATCCATATAAATGCTCAAACAATAGAGGGATTAGTTATGGGATTGCAAATAAAAAACTCTAAAACTTATGGTGTTCAGTTCCATCCGGAGGCGATTTTGACGGAATATGGATTAAAACTTTTAGAAAATTTCATAAATCTATAAAAAATGCTTGCAAAATTTTTTTGTGCATGTATTATAGTAGTATGAATTGCGGGGGTAATTCAGTGGTAGAATGCCTCCTTGCCAAGGAGGATGTCGCGAGTT
>JAMPEO010000098.1 GCA_023665105.1 Candidatus Gastranaerophilales bacterium
AACAGAAACAACCGTTTACAAAGACTTTTGGAAATGGGTGCTCCTGAAATCATCGTAAGAAACGAAAAGAGAATGTTACAAGAAGCGGTTGATGCTTTGATTGATAACGGAAGACGCGGAAGAACCGTTGTAGGTCCAAATAACAGAGCATTGAAATCTTTATCTAACATCATTGAAGGTAAACAAGGTCGTTTCCGTCAAAACTTGTTAGGTAAACGTGTTGACTACTCAGGTCGTTCAGTAATCGTTGTAGGTCCGTCACTTCAATTGAATCAGTGCGGTTTGCCTAAAGAAATGGCTATTGAACTTTTCAAACCGTTTGTTGTTAACAAACTAATCGAACGCGGATATGTTCAAAATATTAAATCTGCTAAGAAGAAAATCGAACGTTCTGAACACATCGTTTGGGATATCTTGGAAGAGGTAATCGACGGACACCCTGTTATGTTGAACCGTGCTCCAACCCTTCACAGACTTGGTATTCAGGCATTCGAACCAAAATTGGTAGAAGGTCGTGCGATCCAACTTCACCCATTAGCTTGTACAGCGTTCAACGCTGACTTCGACGGTGACCAAATGGCTGTTCACGTTCCTCTATCTATTGAAGCTCAAGCAGAAGCAAGAATGTTGATGTTAGCTACTAACAACTTGTTGGCTCCGGCTAACGGTAAACCGATTGTAACACCTTCTCAGGATATGGTTTTGGGTATGTATTACCTAACAACTATCAAAGATCCTAGCCAAGAAGTTAAAGGTTACTTCTACAATTTCCAAGATGCAATTTCAGCACTTGAAGTTGGTGTAATTAAGCTTCACGACAAAATCATCGTTAGAGATGAAAAGGGTGAAAGATTAGAAACTACAGTTGGTAGAATTATCTTCAACGAAGAGGTTAGAAAAGCACTTGTATAAGGTGTTTTAAGTACGAGATCCTTCGGGGTTTCTTCCAGGATGGCAGAATGGTCATTCTGAGCGGAGCGAAGAATCTCAAAGCAAATTAATGTAAATTAACTAATTGAAGGAAAATTAGAATGGAAAGAACATATACAAATACAAAAAAATCACCTGATTTCATTAACAAACAGATGGACAAAGGTTCTTTGAAGAAGCTATTGGGTCAAATGTATTTGGAATACGGCGGAGCAAAAGCTGCAGCATTAGCTAATGCTTTGAAAAACTTGGGTTACAAGTATGCAACCGTTTCAGGTACAACTATTTCAATTGCGGACCTTTCAGTTCCTGAGTCTAAAAAAGAACTGTTGAAATCAGCAGAAAAAGAAATTGAAAAATCAACAAACAGATACCTAAAAGGTGAAATTACAGAGGTAGAAAGATATACAAAGGTTATCGACACCTGGTCAGAAACAACAGCTAAATTAACAGAACAAGTTGTTGAAAACTTTGACAGATTGAACCCGGTATATATGATGGCATTCTCCGGAGCTCGTGGTAACTTGTCACAGGTTTCACAGTTGGTTGGTATGAGAGGTTTGATGGCTGACGCACAAGGTCAAATCATCGACTTACCTATCAAATCTAACTTTAAGGAAGGTTTGTCAGTTACAGAATACATCATTTCATCATACGGTGCTCGTAAAGGTCTTGTAGATACAGCGTTGAAAACAGCTGACTCAGGATACTTAACAAGACGTTTGGTTGACGTTGCTCAAGATGTAATTATCAGAGCTGACGATTGTCATACTGAAAAATACATCGATTTGAAATCTATCATGGACGGCGATGTAGTTATTGTTCCGTTGATTGACAGATTGTTAGGCAGAACAGTTGCACAAGATATTCTTGATGCTGACGGTAACGTTTTAGTTGCTAACGGAACTACAATGGATCGTGACGATATCAAGAAAATTTCAGGACTTGATTTACACGAATTAAGAGTTCGTTCAGGTTTGACTTGCGGACTTGAATACGGTGTATGTCAAAAATGTTACGGTTGGGCTATGACAACTCAAAAACTTGTTGATATCGGTGAAGCAATCGGTATTATCGCAGCTCAATCAATCGGTGAACCGGGTACACAGCTTACAATGAGAACCTTCCACACAGGTGGTGCGGTTGGCGTTAAAGAAGCTAAGAAAGAAATCTTGGCTCGTGAAGCAGGTACTGTTGTTTCAAAAATTAAAGCAAGAGAACTTAGAACCCGTCACGGTGATATCGTTCAAGTTTCTATGTATGAGGCTGATATTGAAGTTAAGGGTGAAAAGAGAACAACTAAATATCACATTCCTGCAGGTGCTACATTATTTATTACTGACGGAATGGAAGTTGCTAAAGGTTTCAAAATGGCAGAACACGCACCATCATCAGTTGGTGACAGCAGCCGTTTGACTGAAAAAGCAACAAAAGATATTACGACTGATATTTCAGGTGAAATCGTATTTGAAGATTTCAAAGCTGACGAAAAGAAAGACAGACAAGGTAACATCTCAAGAACTACTAATAAACAAGGCGTAATTTGGGTATTAGGTGGTGATGTCTATACATTACCGGGCGGTTCAAAAGTTCTTGTTGAAGACGGTCAAAAAATCAAAGCCGGTGAAAAATTAGCTGAAACACTTACAATTTCTGAACACGGTGGTGAAGTTAGAATCGGTGATGATTTAGAAATTGAAGAAGCTAAATTTGACGGCAAGAAGATTAAAAAGATTGTTCACGGTAAAGAGTTGACTATTGTAATAGCATCTTTGCAGCCTGAAAATGCTTCATTTGAACAAACTAAAAAAGAACAACTTTGGACAGTTGATTCTACAGGTGAAAAATATATCGTTAAAGCTCCTGTTGATACAACGGTTGAAAACGGTATGATTATTGCCGAACTTATCGACGATGATTGTGCTGTAACAAGTTCAGGTGAAATCAGATACGTTGACGTCGAAGTTGATGAAAACCAAATTATTACAAAACCTGGTAAAGTTGTCTTCATCCCTGAAGAAATACATCAAATCAATAAAGATGCAACATTGAAAATGGTTGAAAACGGTACAACAGTTACAGCAGGTACTGAAATTGTTAAGGACGTATATTGCCATATTGATGGTGTTGTTGAGTTCAAAGAATACAACGACGTAATTCACGAAATTACTGTAAGACCTGGTGAAGTTCACACATTGTCAAGCATTTCAGAATTGAAAGTTGATGAAGGTGAAGTTGTTAAGAAAGGTACAGTGATTGCCGAAGGAATCAAGGCTAAAGAAACTTCAATTGTGACAATTATGGATTCTTCAGTTGACGAGTTACCTTTGGATGATTTGGACGAAGAATTGGATACAACATTATCTCTTGATGATGATTCTATCGCAAATCAACCTGTTCAAATCTTGCTTAGACCTGTTCAAGTATTGGAAGTTAACCAAAAAGATGTATCTATTCAATTCAACACAACTGATGAATTGATTGATATCATCCCTGTAACTCAATTACAATACAAAGATGGAGCAAGAGTCAGAAACGTTGACGGTGCTACAATCACAAGAACATCTTTAGTTCTTCAAATGCAAGGCTACTTGTCACACCTAAAAGGTATGGTAGAAATCGACTCTCAAGGTTCATTGAGAATTGTTGTACTTGAAAACCTGATTGTTCGTCGTGAAATGGAAGGTTCTTCAAAAGCTTCATCACTTCAAACAGAATTACTTGTTAAAGATGGTGAAACTATTGAACCGAAAACACCAGTTGCAAAAACTCAAGTTCTTGCATTGAATGATGCTATCGCTTCAATCAAGTCTGATGAAGAAGAAGCAAGAAGACTTCTTCTAATCTCAAAATCTTCTGAAACTACTGTTTCTGTTAAAGGAAAAGCGGTTGTTAAGAAAGGTGATTTTGTAAAATCTGATAAAGTTCTTGCCGAAAGCGGCGAAACTTCTCCTGTTTCAGGTGTTGTAATATCTGTAAATAAAGGTGAGGTTTCAATCAGAAACGGTCGTCCGTATTTGATTAGCCCTGGTACAATGCTTCAAATCGATTCAGGTGCTTTGGTACTTAGAGGTGATTTGCTTGCTACCTTGGTATTTGAAAGAGAAAAAACAGGCGATATCGTTCAAGGTCTTCCGAAAGTAGAAGAGTTGTTGGAAGGTAGAAAACCGAAAGATTGTGCTATTTTGGCAGAATATGACGGTACTGCTAAGATTGAAATTGATGACGATGGTGTTCCAAGATTATTCTTGGTTGATGCTGACGGTTCATCTGTTGAAATCAAATACGCAATTGACTCTAATGTAATCGTTTCAAACGGTCAAAAAATTACAAAAGGTCAACCTTTAACATCAGGTCCGTTGAATCCGCACGATGTTATGAGATTATGCGGTCCTGAAGCAGCTCAACAATACTTGGTAGACGAAGTACAACGTGTATATCGTTCTCAAGGTGTTGAAATCGCAGATAAACACATTGAAATTATTGTTCGTCAGATGACTAAGAAAGTAAAAGTTCTTGACGCAGGTGATACAAACTTGTTGCCTGGTGAATTGATTGAAATGCAAACATTCGAAAAAGAAAACAAAGCAGCAGAAGAAGCAGGAAAAGCTCCTGCAACTTGTGAATACATGTTATTAGGTATCACAAAAGCTTCTTTGAATACTGAATCATTCATTTCAGCAGCTTCATTCCAAGAAACAACAAGAATACTTACTGAAGCAGCAGTTGACGGTAAGAAAGACTTGTTGAGAGGTTTGAAAGAAAACGTAATTATCGGTAGATTAATCCCTGCCGGTACAGGATTCCATCACCTAATCAATGCGGATGAAGAACGCGACAGAGAAGAAAGAAAACGTGCTGTCGCTCAACGAAATCAAGCTCGTAAACCTTCTGCAATTTTAGAAGAAATTGAAGGAATGTTCGGAGCTCCTGATTTCAACCTTGATGAAGAATAATTCAAAAGGTAGTATATTAAAAGACGACCCGAAATTTCAAGATTCTGAAACAAGTTCAGAATGACAATATTTCGGGTCGTTTTCTTTTATGTATTTAGATTTAATTATAACAAAATGTAAATATAAGTTTCAAATAGGTTCAAATGCAGATATAATTCTGCAACTTCTTTGTTAAATTTTGGTTAAATCGCGTATAATATGTTTTTTAAAAGTTTCAGAAACAGAATTTAAGTCAATGACATCCACTTCATAAGGGAGCGTTGAGTTTTCAAATTCTGCTTGTATTTTTAATAAATTTTCGGGGGTTAAGTTTTTACATTTTAATGCAATATCAATATCAGAGTATTTTTTTGCCGTATTTTTTACCCTTGAACCAAAGATATAGACTTCACAATCTTGCAAATGTTTTGCTACGATTTCTTTTACAAAGTTAATGTACTTTTCTTCTAGATTAATCATATGTGAGCTTTCAATGAGTTTAATAAAAATTGTGCATCCTTTTGAAAATCTTTAACCACACTTACAACTGCGTTTGCAATTTCTTCTTCATAAGTATGGGATGTCATATTTCTTTTTTGTCTGTAATCTGTCCATTTTTCAAGATTAGAAAGTAGCAATCCCATTTGGTTTGCTTTTCTTATTGTCTCATTAAATGTCAAAGTATCAGGCAAATCGTTTGCTTGGCTTTGTAAAAAACGCACCAACATCTTTATTGCAAGAGAATATGTATATTCAAAGCGTTGGATTACCGCATCACGTATAGCATTGTCATGATTTTCTTTATCATAACGAATAATAATTTCATCTAAGGTTGCTAAAGCTTTTTCAAATGGTGTTAAATCTATCATAGTGAAATTTTACCAAAATATAACAAAAAAGGCAATTGTAATGAAATGTAAATATAGATTTAAAATGCCTTCAAACCTAACTATAATGCTCTATATGATATGATATGATATGATATGGCGGAGGTATGTCAATTATTTGTCCCGAAGTAACTTTATATCAATGTAAGGTTAGTAAAAAAGGTTATAGGAAGGACGTGTATTATGTCATTAGGTGTAGAAAGAATTGGAAGTTATGAAGTTGTAAATCGTGGGAATGGTCAATACTCTGTGCATACGACTGCCCCAGGTCATTTGGGTGCATTTGTTACTGATGAAAAGGGTTTGGAAGAGTTCCGTAAGAAATGTAATCGAACAAGTGATGAATTTGTTTCTGATAAGCCAAAAATGACTGAGGAAGAAGCAAATATGAAAGCGATGTTGTTTGCAACACTTCCGATAGGTTGGTTAATGCCGGGCTCTAAAGAAGCATTGGAGGCTAGAAAATATTATGCAGAACAAGACGGTTCCGTAACTAATAAGCAAAGTAAAGTAGCAAAATATATATTATCTGCTCTTGCCACTGTTGGTTTAGGGTTCCTTGGCGGAAAAGTTTTATCTAAATTTTTAATTAAGTAGTGAAAACAAAGGGGCGGGATTAAAAATCCCCCCCCTTTTTTGATTAAAGAATATATTGTCTATAATTATAAGATTCTGAAATAAATTCAGGGTGTCTGGTTTTTGTTATTTTGAAGGAGCTTGTGACTGAAGAATCTTATACAAGTAAAAGATTCTTCGAATGTTCACATGAGTGAAATCAAGAAGTAATCGCAACACTAACGCCAGAAGTGTAGTAAACTAG
>JAMPEO010000099.1 GCA_023665105.1 Candidatus Gastranaerophilales bacterium
ATTATCACATAGCAACAATAACTGTCCTCAAAGATATGAAGATTATATTTCAAAGAATTTGAATACTAAAGATGTTGAGGGGCTATTGGCAGATAGATATAGTGTTTGTGAGATAGATACAGGTCATAATTTATCTATTCAGGGATAATTTATTTTGTTGTATCTGCATTAAACCCAAAAACATCGTTACGATATTTAACACCAATGAAAGAGCCTTTATCTGAATAAATATACATAGTTTCCGGATTTTGCATATACATGGCTCTCACAAGTTTTCCGTTAATAGAGTATTTCTTTGTATAGAACGGAAATTCCGGAAAACCACCATATCTGAAATCAATAAACTTCAAACGTCCCATAGGGTCATAATAAAATGTTTTTTTAGGAGAGCTTTTGTATTGAAGTGCATACATATAAACATATTTGGATCTTCCTAAAAGAAATGGTTGTAGGTTTACATCTTTATATGTTGTATATCCTGCACAAACAGCTTCATAGTGTATTTTGTAATCATTATCTTTTAAATAACTGCTTAAGCGTTCTTTAAGTAATTTCTTTGGGAAATTAGTAACATAACCTTTCGGAAACATTGTGTTGAAAATATTAGTTACTCTTTCTTTTCTTTCGGTATTAGTTAAGAATAGCCAGTCAAAACTTCCTCCAACGTATTCAAACTCTTCTGCAAGTACAGGTTTTGTCAGAGTTAATGTTATTCCTAATATTAAAAATAAAATAATAAAAAACTTTTTCATACCCAGATTATATCACATAAATAGATTTGATGTATAATAAAATTATGTCATATATTGAGAATAAATTTGATGTAATAGTAGTAGGCGGAGGACACGCAGGTTGTGAAGCTGCAATATCTGCAGCACGTTTGGGTGCAAAAGTTCTTTTGTGTTCTTTAAACTTGGATAATGTTGCTTTAATGCCTTGTAATCCGGCAATAGGAGGACCTGCTAAATCTACACTTGTTAGAGAAATAGATGCTCTTGGCGGTGCAATGGGTGAAGCAGCTGATGCTACTTATGTACAAATGAAAGTTCTTAATTCTTCTAAGGGACCGGCTGTAAGAGCTTTAAGAGCACAGTCTGATAAAAAAGAGTATATGCAATATATGCGAAATGTTATAGAAGGGATTGATAATATTTATTTGAAGCAATGCTGTATTACTGATTTGGTTGTTAAAGATGGAAAAATAACAGGTGCTGTTGATGAGTATGGAAATGAATATTATACCCCTGCAATAATTTTGACTACAGGAACCTCATTAGACGGAAGAATTTTTATAGGCTTGAAATCCTATCGTGCCGGTCGTTTAGGTGAAATGCCTGCACTTGGTTTGTCTGATTCATTAAGAGAGTTGGGATTTAATGTTAAGAAATTAAAAACAGGTACTCCTTGCAGGATTGATAAAAGAACTGTTGATTATTCAAAGATGACAGTTCAACCGGGAGATGAAAAATTACATTTCTATTCATTCCGTCCAAACCGTCCGATTAGAAAACAAATTCCTTGCTATTTAACAAGAACGACGGAAGAAACTCATAAAATAATTAAAGAAAATCTTGATAAATCGCCAATGTATCAAGGCTTGATTCATGGTGTAGGTCCAAGATATTGTCCGTCTATTGAAGACAAAATTGTTAGATTTGCTTCAAATCCATCTCACCATATTTTTATTGAACCGGAAGGTTTGAGTACCTATGAATTATATATTCAAGGTTTTTCTACAAGTTTGCCATCTGAAGTTCAAACAAAGATGGTTAGGTCTTTACCGGGTTTAGAGAATGCTCATATTATAAAACCAGCGTATGCTGTTGAATATGATTATTTACCGGCTGTTCAATTAAGTCATTCTCTTATGACAAAACGTGTTCAAGGTTTGTTTTGTGCAGGACAAATAAATGGCACAAGCGGTTATGAAGAGGCTGCTGCACAAGGTTTGCTTGCCGGTATAAATGCCTTTAACTATATAAATGGTTCTGAAATGCTTGAGTTGTCAAGAAGTTCGTCTTATCTTGGAACACTTGTTGATGATTTAGTTACTAAAGACATAGAAGAACCTTATCGTATGTTAACATCTCGTTCAGAATACAGACTATTGTTAAGACAAGATAATGCTGATGAAAGATTGACGGAATTTGGTCATAAGGTTGGTTTGATTGATGATGTTCAATATCAAATATTCAAGGATAAGCAATATGCAATCAAATCAGAAATTGAACGTTTGGCACAAGTCAAAGTTTCTGCCACTTCAGAAGTAAACGAAATCTTGGCAAAATATGAAGAACATATTGATAGAGGCATTCGTTTAGCGGAATTGTTGAAACGTCCAAATATTACTTATGAAGTAATTAAAGAATTAGATTATGAAACAGAAGTACGTAATTTATCTGATGATATTACAGAAGAGGTAGAAGTTCTTGTGAAATATGATGGATACTTAAAACGTCAAACGCAACAAGTTGAACAGAGTGGCAAATTAGAAAAATATCGAATACCGGATGATATTGATTATTCCTTAATAAAACATATCTCAACAGAAACAAAAGAAAAATTATCTAAAATAAGGCCAAAAACCCTTGCTCAAGCATCAAGAATAGGTGGAGTAAAACCTGCTGATATCTCAGTGTTAATGGTTATGCTTTCAAAATAATATTAATATTTGTAAACATTTTTGTCTTGTAGGCTTGTAGAGTATTGAAAGCATGGATTAAAATGAAGTAGGAGTATAGAAATACATTTACCGAGTTATATGCTTGCGAGGCATTTTGTTGAAACAATAACTAAATACTTATCAAATTTTAATCCACATAATATTTACTTATAGAATAATGTTTCCCGCATACATATCAAACTTGATAAATACATTATAGGATTTATCGGGGATATGAAATTAAATAGAATTTTGATAACAATCGTTATGTTTGTTTTCTTTGTAACACCGGCATTTGCATCTTATGTAGATAATTTTTCAAAAGATGTTAAAATACAGTCAGCACTTACATTGTTGGAACATAACGGTGCAAAAGAAGTTTTTGATAATTTAGAATTGAATGCTGTAAAAATTTCTTTTTATGATTTATCACAAATTTCATATAATTATGTAAGCCATTTTGCAATCAATACAATCGATTCATTTGGAAATCGTCATATTCTTATCAATACAAGATATAAAAATGCATCAGTTGAAGAGATTGCGTGTCTTATAGCACATGAAAGCTGTCATGTTATGGCAGTAGCAACTGTAGAAGAAGAAACTGTAGCTACTCGTACAGAAGCTTATTATTGGGGTTTATTAAGAGATAAAAATAAAACTTATACGCAATCTGCGTTATTAGAAAGATTAAATGGTTTGGTAGCATTAAATGAAGCATCAACTGATGATAAAGATTTAATTGAAGAAAAAATAACAAATAGTTCATTTTATATAGAACAACTTGCTATTGTTCAATAAGGATTTTGGGTAATATTTTATATTCCTCTGAATTTTATTCAGAGGTTTTTTATTGTAAATTTTAATTAAAAAGTTTACACGATGTATTTCTAGTGTTTAATAGTAATTGGAGGGGTGTATGTCAGAAGATATTAACAAAAAAGTTATCAATATGTTTAATAGGCATAATAATGACTTACCACAGGAAACAGAAGAAAAAATTAAGTTTTTTGCAGGGTTTAATTATGTAAAACTTAAACGTGATACTAACGGGAAAAAATTTGTACCTGCGAATTTAGAGTCTTATGCAAAAAAATGTCATTATATTGTAACTGTTATGCGTAATGTTGATGGTGAAACTTGTTTATATAACTATGACTTGAAAAGTGAAGATTTACCTTTATTTATGAAGGCTCTTGAAAATAACACTCTGACAGGAAAATTGATTGAAATAGAAAAATATATACCGGAAGAGTTAGCATAATGGATTGTTTTTTTCATAAGCAGAGAGATGCGTTATATAGTTGTACGAAACCGTATCAATATGTAGGTGGCGAATTTTTATCATATAACAAGGATTTTGATATTGCAGATGTGAGATTTCTTCTTGCATTTCCTGATAAATATGAAATTGGAATCAGCAATCTTGGGGTACGAGTTTTATATGAACAAATAAATAAAACGGATGCTTATATGGCTGATAGAGTTTATGCACCGGAACCTGATTTTACTCCAACCCCTTTGTATGCATTGGAGAGTAAGCGTAGTGCAAAGGAATTTGATGCAATAGGTTTTTCTTTGCAATGGGAGTTGGCATATCCTACAGTGTTAAAAATGCTTGAAATGGCAGAAATTCCTTATAAAAATATAGATAGGTCTGATAATGACCCTATTATTTTTGCTGGTGGTCCTTGTACGTATAATCCATTGCCTGTTTGTGATTTTATTGATTGTTTTATGATAGGTGATGGAGAAGATTCTATTCTTGAAGTTTGTGATGTTCTAAAAGCTACAAAGGGTTTACCTAGAAAAGAAAGAATTGAAGCACTTTGTAAAATTGACGGTGTTTGGGCAAAGGGATATAATGAAACAGTTAATAAACGAATTGCACAATTAAAGGATGAAACAGCCCCTCGAAGATATCCTATTCCTTTTTCCAATTCTGTACAGGATAGAGCTGTAATCGAGATTAGACGTGGCTGCGGTAGAATGTGTCGTTTTTGCCAACCGGGACATGTGACTCTTCCTATTAGAGAACGTTCAGGTGAAGAAATTGTTAGTATTGCAAAAGACTTAGTTTCTAATACCGGTTATGATGAATATTCGTTATTGTCATTATCATCTAATGATTATTCAAATATAAACGAAGTTATTAATGAGCTTGGTGTTGATTTTAATAAAAAGAAAATTTCTGTATCTTTGCCAAGTCAAAGGATAGATGGTTTTAATTTAGAACTTGCGAATCTTGTTCAGAGTGTTCGAAAATCTACAATGACACTTGCACCAGAAGCAGGAAGTCAGCGACTTAGAAATGTAATAAAGAAGAATATTTCAGAGGAACAGATTCTTAATGCTGCTCTAACATTATATGAGCACGGTTGGTCCAGAATTAAATTTTATTTTATTGCGGGTCTGCCAACAGAAACTCTTGAAGATATGGATGAAATGGCTGAGTTATTGAGTAAAATAAAATACAGAGCAAAAATGTTAAAACGTGAAAAAGGGTTAAAGCACAGTTTTGATATTACCTGTACGTTGTCCATATTTGTGCCAAAACCATTTACGCCGTTCCAATGGTGCCCTCAAATGGATTTGGATGAGGTGACAGAACATATAAGATATTTGAAATCTAAAACAGATAAGATTAAAGGTGTTAAGATTAATTATCATGAAAAATATGTTTCTCAAATAGAAGCTGTTATGACAAGAGGTGATGCCTCTCTTTGTAAATATGTTGAGGCTCTTTATAAAAAAGGTTGTTATCTTGATGCTTGGGGCGAATATTTTGATAAACAGGTATGGAAAGAAACAGCTGATGAATGTGGCTTTTCTTTAGAAGAATCTGCAAAGCGAGAATTTTCTTTAAATGAGAGTTTACCTTGGGATTTTATAAATATAGGTGTTAGCAAGGAATGGCTAAAAGATGAATATAATCAGGCTTTTGCTCAACCAAAAGAGTTGAACTTGCAGCCTACTTGTGAAAATAAATGTGTTAATTGTGGTGTTTGTCCAAGTTTAAAAGTTCGTAAAGTATTAGCGAAACCATTCAAGGCTTGTGAAGAAGGACAAAAACTTGCAAAAATAGAACATGTTGATCCATCGGTTTGTATACCTGAATCAAATAGAATTTTACATAAATATAGAATCAAAATCACCAAAAAGGGAATTCTTAAATATTTCTCACATCTTGATTGGCAAAATACATTTTTTAAGGCAATATCAAGAACGAATCTTAATGTTGCATTTTCTATGGGATACAATCCTAGTATGAAGATTTCTATGGGTGTTGCACTTCCTCTTTTTATTGAAAGTGAATGTGAATTTATTGATATAGATTTGTTGGAAGATGTTTCTACTGATTTTATTAAAGACGAATTATCTCGAGTTTTACACAAAGATGCTCAAATACTGGAAGTGTCAAAATTGAACAAAGAGGCTACTTCTATTGATACAACTGTATATTGGGCAGAATACAAAGTTGATTTGAGTAATTCGGAACTTTACAAATATGATGAAATAAAGTATAATATGGACAAAGTTTGTTCTTCTGATGAAGTTTTAATCACAAAGACAAACAAAAAAGGTTTTGAAAAAACAATAAACATTAAAAATTCAATAAAATCTTATAGATTTGAATATAATTGTTTATTTATAGTATTAAGAACCGGTCAGAATAGTGACATTCCTGCCGTAAGAATAGATGATTTTATGAAGCTTATTGATAAAAATAATCGGTTCGATATCGTAAGAACTCACTTTTTTGACAGAGAAATGAGAGATTTATAGTTTTAGTAAAAAGGATTATCACAATGAAAAACACAGAATCAGGTCAAAAGATAGTTATTGCTGAGCGTGATAATATTGCTGC
>JAMPEO010000009.1 GCA_023665105.1 Candidatus Gastranaerophilales bacterium
GAAGGTACGTCTTTAACAGAAGTACAGTATGTATAAATTTCAGTATAATCTTCTGTAATTGGGATTCGTTGTGTATCACATAATAGTTTTGGACAAAAACCTTGTTCAGTTTTAACTATTTGATAAGGCAACTTTTCGGTCGACTTAAATTCAACAGTACCGTTAAAAGGTTTACCGGATAAGTTTAAAACCTTTGTGTTATTGAATTTATTTTTAAATCGTATTTCTTCAATAATATTATCTGCAATTTGAATAATTTTTTTATAACGTGTTATGACCTCTGTGCAGACATCATCTGTAGAACAACCACAAACGCTATCATGTGCTTGGTTTTGTACCAATAATTTGTATGCATATTCAATTAGAGATTGGTATTCAGAACCGTAAAACTCTTGGATTTTGTCAGCTAAATCTAATTTATGACAAGCCTCAATATTATATTTTTTTATGTCTAGTCTTGCTGAATAACAACCTTCAAGAATGAATGTTTTTGAATTATCTCTTAATTCACCGTTTATTTCATATTGGTTAAACCTATCTTTAACCGCTTCAAGATAATCAAAGATTGTACTTATTACGATTTCATAATTTTCAAGCAAGTCATTTACTTGTTGGATTTGTTCAAGGATATTTTGTTCTACTCCCAAATGGTCTGCACCTATCGGCATAAATAAAACGTCACCTGATTTTTCTGCGATTTTGTCAAGATGAGTCGCAAGAAATTCGGCTTTCTTTTCTATTGTAATTGGTGCAGAAAAAATATCATTAAAATATCCTCTGATAAGATTTACAGTATGTAAACAGCCATTTTTATATTTCCATTCAAATTCTGCCGGAATATCTCCGCAGCCACGCCATACCATAGCTTTATCTATATTATATTCGTTTAGTATTGGTATTGTAGAAGCACTATGTCCAAATGTATCTGCAAAATATGCAACAAAATCTTTGCATCCAAAGTCTTTTGCTGTTTTTAATCCGATTTCTAAATTTTTCCTAAAACAATTTTCATCAGTTAGAAACTCGTCGGCAAGACAATAAAACGGACCAATAAAGAGTCTTTTTTCTTTAATAAATTTACGAACTAACTTTTCTTTTTCCGGTCTAATTTCAAGATAATCTGTTAATGCAATAGTTTGTCCATCAAAATAAAAAGATGGAAGTGTATTTTTTTCTAACATATCAAGAACATTATCAAACGCTCTCAATAGACGCATTCTGAAAATTTCGAATTCTCTATACCATTCTCTGTCCCAGTGAAAGTGGACGTATGCAATAACTTTTTTCTTCAATATTCTAACCTATTCTATCTTTATAAAACGCAATTAAATCTTCTCTTGCTTTTATTGACATTGCAAGTTTGCTTACTGATTCGTGCCAAGGCATAAAAGAGCAGCTATCAGGAAGTATTTTTAAAGCCGTTAATGGAAAATCCTTGCATATATCAGGTCGATTTTCGTAATCCGAACATAAATCATCAGCACCTAATTTGCTGCAATAATAAAAATATAATCTTTCATTTTCATTCATAAGTTCTTTTAGTTTGTTATAATAATCAGGGCATATAGCTTCTGCCATTTCTTCTGAGTCATAAGGAACATATATTGATGAAAATTCTCTTGCGTATTTATCTCCTCTTATAGCTTTTTGTCTTAACTGCATTGGTGAAAATTCGCTGACTGCAAGCTTGCAGCAAGCACCGCATTTGCCGCAGGAATATTCTTTTTTCTTTTCCATCATAGATTTTTTTGCAACTTTTAATTTTGATCTATATTCGTTGGTTAAATGTGATAAAGCTTTAATCTGCCATGCACCAAAAGGGCAGTTAGGAGGAAAAACCTCAAAAATATCAACTTTTTTTATATCGCACGGAATTGTACAAAATCTGCAGCTATGGTCAGGTTTAAATTTGTCTATCTCATTTCTGATAACCCTTGCAGATTCTGTAAAAATTTCTTTATATAAAGCTTCTAAACGTTCTGATTCGGAATTATAGTCAACCATAACCCTAGAATAGCATAAATAGTTAAGTACGGCAATAAAATTAAATATTGTTTTGGTATATGAATACACAATAAAAAGGAGGAATTATGACAAATAAACTAGAATTATATAAATGTAATATTTGTGGCAATGTGGTTGAGGTTTTGGTTGCAGGTGCGGGAGAATTAGTCTGTTGCGGTGAAGCAATGAAACTTATTACGCCTAAAAATTCTGAGGATGATAAGGAGTTAACAGAAAAGCATACTCCTGTTATTGAATTTGTAGATGAAAATAAAGTTCAGATTAGTGTTGAAAATCATCCAATGGAGAATGAACACTACATAATGTTTATAGAAAGCATTTCTCCGGATAATGATGAAGTTAAAATTAAGTATTTTCATCCGAACGAAAAAGCTATTATGGTGGATAGTTCTGAACAAAATGAAATATCTGCCCGTTCTTACTGTAATATTCATGGTTTATATGTGAGTAACAAAAAGGGGGAATAATGATTAGTGAAAAAATTAATGAAGCAATTAACAGGCAAATTAACAAGGAGTTTTATTCGGGATATTTATATTTGTCAATGTCTGCTTGTCTACGTGAAAGCGGCTTATTCGGGTTTGCACAATGGACAAAACTCCAAGCAGAGGAAGAAGTTCAGCACGGAACAAAATTGTTCAATTTCCTCATCGACAGAAAAGGTACTGTCAATTTTGAACAAATAGCTAAACCGGAATTTGATTTTAATAGTCCGATTGAAATATTTGAATTCATATACGAACACGAAAAATCTGTGACAAAATCTGTTATGGAAATTGCTCAAAAAGCAGAAGATGAATGTGACAGAACAACACTGATGTTTATGGATTGGTATATAAATGAACAAATTGAAGAAGAATATAATGTTTATAAAATTATTGAAAAATTAAGATGTTTTGGTGAAGATGGCAGTGCACTTTATCTGATAGATAAAGAAGCGGGAGAACGAGTTGCTCAAAATATTGAATAAATTAAAAACAGGTAAGAATTATTTCTTATCTGTTTTTGTTTTGTGTTATAATAATAGCAAGAGGTACTACATTGTTAAAACGAAAATGTAAAATAACATTTATATCACACGGTGAAACTGTTCATTCACAAGAGAACAGAATATCAGACTCTGAAAAATACCCTCCGTTAACAGAGAACGGGCAGGAAGAAATTGCAAGAGTTTGTGAATATATCAAAAAACGCGGTGTGAAAAATGACAAGATTTATTCATCACCTGCAACACGTTGCATTCAAACTGCAAGAAGTGTTTGCAAGGTATTTAAACAAGAGTTTGAGGTACTCGACAAACTTCATACCAGAAAATGCGGTACTTTGAATGGTAAAACCTATGAAACTATTGCTAAAATATATCCGCATGATACATATTCAATAGCAGATATCAATGTAGAGGGTGGAGAATCTTTGCAAGATTTTAATCAACGTGTGGTGGCAGAAATTCAGCGTATAGTTGATGAAAATATAGGTTCTCGCGTAATAATTGTTACATATCCTATTGTTATTCAAGCTGCAGTGGCTCATATATTGGGAATAGCACCGGAAAATCAATCAAAAATATTGATTAAAACAGGTACTTTGACTCAGATTAGCTGTTTTGAAAATTGGTCAAGTTTAATATATTCAGGTTACGTGCCTTTATAATATTTTAGAAACTTAGGTTTGTTTGGTAATTATTTAAATATGATTGCATAGACTCTTTGTCAAAAGTTAATACTGTATGTATTTCTCCGTTAAAGTTTCTTGTGCCGTCTTCTTTCATCCCTAATTCTTTATAAAATTTGATGTTCTCCGGTTTATCTGTTGCAAATTTCATAATATCATTTCCTGTTTCTAAACAGAAACTTACCATTCTTGCGATTATAGCTTTTCCACATCCTCTGATTTCTGAATCTTTCCCCTGATTCCAAGGGGCTGTATTCAAACTTCTTCCCCATAATATACCGTCTTTTTGTACTTCTACATTTGCTAAGGCTTGTAATCTTCCATCATCAGTATAAAGTGTGAAATAATGGGCGTCAGGATAGAATGTTGAAGACTTATATGGTGCCAGTATATCTGCTTCCGGATAATCTTTTTTCAACCATTGTCTTTTGATATCTGTTGAGAGTTTTCTATATTCTGACTTATTACTAAATGGTGAGATATCTTTGATTGTTCCAAATAAAGGTTTTCCTTCTTGGATATTTTGTATATAAACGCTTTGTTCGTCTTTCAAAATATTCCAAGGTAAATTATTGGTTTCTTGCGGAATAAATCTTTCAAATTTTTTATCCATTTTGCTGAAACGTTCTGTTAATATTTGTCGTTTCTTTTTAAGAGTATTTTTATATGCTTTAAAATCTCGCTCCGATTTAGGTTCTATTGTATATGAACCGTTTGCCATTTGTTCGATTTCTTTTTGTGTCTGTGTAGGAAGAGAAGATTTTGGTGTATCGAACCTTATACCAGCTTTCTCTATTTTATCAAAGCATTGGTTTAGAGCTTTTTCGTCTGCTGACATAACAATTCTTACATAACCTTCTCCATTTGTTCCGAAAACAGTTCCCGGAGTGAATGCCACTTTTGATTTATGAAGTACGTATTTGAAGAACTCATCAGATGTAAATTCCGGAGGTACTTTAGTCCATAAGTAATATGTACCGTCAGTTGGTTTAGCATCGCTGCCAAGTTTATTTAATCGTTCTATTGTTGTGTTTTTACGACTTCGATAAGTTTTATTTATTTTATCAATATATCCTTCTTTATCTTTCAATGCTTCGATTGCTGCATATTGAACAGGTACATAAACGCTGCCGCCTGATAAGTATTTTGCATTTAAGAGATTATCTATATTTTCTTGTTCACTTACTGTGAATGCTACTCGTAATCCCGGCATGCTTTGTGCTTTACTCATTGTATGTATTTCAAATGCGACATCTTTTGCTCCGTCAACTTGCATTATACCGACGGGTTTTACTCCGGTATGCGTTACTTCGCTATTATCCATATCATGTATAATTAGTGTTTCAGTTTCTTTTGCCCATTTAACTGCTTCTTCAAAAACCTCTTTTGGAGCAAAAGATCCTGTTGGGTTATGCGGATAATTCAAAATTAAGATTTTTGCATCTTTTGGCATTTTTTTGAAGTCAGGTAAATACCCGTTTTCCGGTTTTAAATCAAACTGAGTTTTGGACAAATCATGTCTTGTTATTAAATCGTCATAAAGAGAATATCCAGGATTCGGTACTAAAACTTTATCTCCAGGATTGGCAAATGCAGTAAAAATATGGTCAATAGCATCTGAAGAACCGGAAGTTGCCATTATTTCTGTTCTTGGATTTACTTTAACTCCAAATCTATGTTCCATCCATTCGCTTATAGTGCTTAAGAATCTTCCTTCACCTTTTGGGCTGTTATATCTGTGTGACCATAAATCATTTACTTTATCTTTCAGTGCTTGTTTGGATTTTTCAGGAGGAGTTAAATCAGGGTTTCCCATTGATAAATCAACTACTTCTTTATCTCCGTGCAGTCTACGTGCTTTGGCTATTTCACTTATATAACCGGATATTAAATAATCTGATTTTTCAAGTCTTTTTGCACGTGGAATTAGTCCTGTAAAATAAAGCATAGAAATGCCTACAGGATAATTTGGAACAGTGTTTTGTTTACTCTTTATTTCCTTTGTCGTGTTATTTCTCTGACTAATTTTATTATTAGTCGTATTGTTAATTGCATAAATTTTCATTATAGCTATTTTAAAACTCCTAAAAATATATTTTGCTATTAGTTTATTTGTCTAAATACTTAAAATTTGGTAAAATTGTGATAGGTGTTTTATGAATGAAGATATAAAAGAATTTAGAGATGGAATTTTTGCATTAAGAACACGCCGTTTTGGAACGGTGGCAGAACTTATGATTAAATTCGTTTACGGTTTTGAAGATTCAAAATCGTTAGCTTATGACAAAACTAATCAACAAACAAATGAAAGAATTGAGGTTAAATTTTCTACTGTTATGAAGGAAAATGATGACAAAATTAGAGATAATAATGTTGTAGAACAATGTATTAAAGCTAATCTTGCAAATCGTGCAATGGCATCGTTTGAAACAGGTAAATATAATTTCGATTGTAATATTCAACAAATAAAATGTTCTGAGTTTGATGTTTTATATTATGGTTTATTCTTTTCTGATAGGATTGAGATTTATAAAATGACTAATACACAAGTTTTATCTTGTCAGGGCTATAGCAATAAACAACATAGAGGTAATGAGGGTGAAGGACAGTTTCATCTTAACCAAGATAATATTGAACATCATAGAAAGATGTTTTTTGAAAGAGTTCTTACATACGAGGAGCTATATAATACTTTTCAAAATACAAAACAATTAGTCTAAGAAAAGATTTTTATTTTCTAATGATTGTTTGATTATTTCGTATTCTGATGTTTTAAGTTTATATAGTTTACTAACTTCTATATCAATTTTGTTGTATAACTCCAGTCTTTTTTGTGTATTATTTTCTTTCAAAAGCTCGTCAACAATTTGAATAATAGATTTTTGTTTGTTTTGAGAACATTTAGGAATAGGAATTTGCTCAATATGTGAACGGAGTATTTTTATAGAATTAAATTGTTTCTGAAAGATAAATTGTCCGATTCGTGAATTTAGTATTGCTAAAATATATTTAATATTATAATCCTTGATTTTAGGAATAAGTATGTTGCAGCTGTTTAACGACAATCTTTTTTGATTATCATAGGCAAAAACAAGTTGATTACTAATAAATCTATAGAATAATTTTTCAGGTGCTCTGTATAGTTTTTCAGGTGCAACTTGTTGGAAATTTTTAGGTGTAAATTCTATATAATTTTCGCTGTTTTTTATTTTGTATTTATAAATATCTGAACCTTTAAATATTATTTCATTGGATTCGGTTTTTGTTTTAGAAATGCTTTCTTTGTTATTTCCAGTAACTATTCCCAGTGCAAATTCTGCATTGCTTTTAAGGTAAATATTGTCGTTATTATTCAAAATTTTATCAATAATACTATATTCTTCATCGTTACAAGAAAAACTAAATTGATGAGGATTTATAACTCTATCTTTTTTTATAGTATATGTTCTATGGATTTCTTTTATTTTTGTATTTATAGAACATATAGGTTTTTGAGTATTTTTTAATTGTAGTATTACTGACGGACATTGAACTTTATCAAAAGTATTTCCTAAAAACTCAAGATATTGAATATCGCAAGTTTTAGTTATAATTTCTCGAATTGGTTTGTGTGTTTGAACGTTTAATATTGCTTCCGGTAGAACAAAAGATAAAACACCGTTTTCTTTTAAGCAGTTTAAAGATTTTTCTATAAATACATCATAAGATTCGATATTTTTCCCGATAGCAGAACTAAAATTTTGTCTTAAATATTGTTTAGTTGTTTCTGAAAACCCGTATCCCCACGGTGGATTACCGATGATATAATCAAAAGTTTTAGCATAATTTTTTGATAAAAAATCAGATTGAGTAATGTTTGAGTATAGGATATTTATGTTTTCAATATCAAATTTTAATGCCAAGTTTATCCTTGTAATTTTAATACTCGTTTCATCTATATCGTTTCCGAAAATTTGTTGTAATTCAATATTTTTGGGCAGCTGAATTAGAAAATTTCCTGTACCGCAGCAAGGGTCTGTAATAGTTTCTTTTTTTGATATCTGATTTTTTTGTGCTAAATTTTTTATTAAATTTTTAACGATTTTTGTCGGTGTATAGTAGGCACCACGTGCTTTACGCTCGTTTATTTTAGAACAAGAAATGTATAATAAACCTAAAATATCTTCTCCTTGTTCATAAATATATTCATAACTAAACAAATTAGGATATTTATTTATAAAGTTTAAACAAATTTGCTTATCTTTTATTAAATCAAGAATTAGATTATCATAAATCCCGATTGATATTTCAGAATTTAAAAATTTAATTAAGCAGTTTTTTGTGACTTTTTTTGATAAATTTTTGCTTTGTAAAAGTAATTGTATTGCACAGTCTGCTATTATAAATTGAAGTTCACTCTTTTTTAATTTTATTTCTTTTGAACAAATATAATCCAGTAGGGTTTCAATGGTTGATATATTTTTTGATGAGGTTGAAATGTAGTCTTTATAAAGGAATGAGCCTGAAACAAATTTCTTATTTCTTCTGCTTTTCAGGTAAGTTTTTTCTCCTGATTGTATATCTTTAATCAAATTTTTTACGTGTTTTTTTGAAAAAAAATGTTCGGAGTTATTAGTATAATCAGGAGTTATTTTACCTAATTTTATCCAATTTTTTGCAGTTGCTGATGAAATTTCTATTTCATCGCAAAGCTCTTTTAAAGTGATGTATTCCATTCAAACCCCAATTCAATACTATCATTATATTTAAAAAACTTGATAATTACAATAAAGTGACATTTCGTAATTTTGTTGATTGAGATTGTGAAAAATGGTAAACTTTGGTTATGAAAAAGATTTTATTTATTATATTTGCAGGAATATTATTACAGAGCTTTGCTTATGCATCAAATGATGTAAGTTTTATTTATATCAATGGTTCTAATAATAATGATGAGAAGATGAAAACTTGGTATGAAAACGGTGTGAAAAAGTTTCATCCTGTTTTACGTAAGAAGTTTGTCAAAAATAGAACAATAAAAAAATATTATTCAAAGCGTGGCGGATTGAATGTTGCTGAAGAGCCTGTTATTTTCTTTTGGGGTGATAAAAGTCATAAAGATTTAGCTTTTGTTAAAGGTCAGCTTGATGTGTCAAAAGCGATAAGTTCTTCAGGTGCTTACCTTGTGAGAAGCCTTATTGCACAGTACATGCATGATGCCATTTGGGTTCAAAAACCTCATAATATGCTTCCAATTTTAGATGAACTTAATCTTACAATTAAACAACAGGCTGAACAAGATAAAGATATTATTTTGTACGGTTATTCTGCTGGTACATTTGTGACTTATGAGTATTTGTTTAATAAATTAAGATATATCAATCTTGAACATTTGTTCCGTACTTTGAAAATGGATGATGAATTTATGGCTTTTGTGAAGGCTAATCCGCAGAATGATACTTGTATTTCAGCTCTTTCTTATGAATATTCTGGTGTTGGAAACGTTTCTTCCTCAGGGCATATTATTCTTAACCAAGATAGAGAACAGTTGAAGAAAAATTATCTTAAACTTAACGAAATGACAGAACTTGCGTGCACTCCTAAAGGAAAACTTCGTGGTATTGTTAATTTTGCAAGCCCTTTGGTTTTATTCTATTCTGATATAGCTGATTCTGAATATGAATTGAATTATTATAATAAGTTATTAACAAAATATATTTATGAAAATAGTATTTTCTGGATAACAGTTAATTTTAAAGAAGATCCATTGGGATTTCCAACAAGCAGAAATATTACTATTAAGGAGCTTGAAGAGAAATTAGGTTTTGAAATCGAAAATCCTTCAGGTGTTATTTATGATAACTCAGGGGTTTGGAGTAAACGAATGTTCCCGTTTGCTCATACTTCATATTGGTCTGCACGCGGAACGTTCTCTAATGCTGTTGTTAAAAGTTTTATCAATGGGTATAAGTTCCAATATGATGAAAAATACCAAAGTAAGGTTTTAAAAAGAAAAAGTAAAAAATCTGAATTATAGATTTGAATTGTACTCTAGTAAGATATATGATACACTTGTCTTTAATGTTTAAGAATAGTGAGGAGAGCGTATGAAATTTGATACAAAGCTGCTGCATGCAGGTTATAATCCAAAAGAACATAATATGTCTATAAATGTTCCTATATATCCTACGACAGCATTTGATTTTGGTGATGTTCAGCGTGGTGCTGATTTGTTTGATTTGAAATGTGATGGAGATATTTATACACGTCTTTCTAATCCTACAAATAATATTTTTGAAGTACGTATTGCTGAGCTTGAAGGAGGTATAGGTGCTTTAAGCTTTTCTTCAGGGCAAGCTGCAACTACTGCCGCAATACTAAATATTACTCAATCAGGTCAAGAAGTCGTTGCTTCCTCAACACTCTATGGCGGAACTTGTAATTTGTTTTCATCAAGTTTCAAAAAACTTGGTATAGATGTAAAATTTGCAAAAGGTGAATTAGTTGAAGATTTTGAACGTGAAATTACAGATAAAACCAGATGTATTTTTATAGAATTGTTGAGTAATCCAGCTCTTAATATTATTGATATAGAGGCATTGGCAAAACTTGCACATTCTTATAAAATTCCATTGATAGTAGATAATACAATACCATCTCCATATCTTTGTAATCCAATAAAATGGGGTGCAGATATTGTTGTGCATTCGACTACAAAATATATATCAGGACACGGTAATGCTATGGGTGGTGTTGTTGTAGATTCCGGTAATTTTGATTGGGAGGCATCCGGTAAATTTCCTGAACTTACTACTCCTGATGAATCATATCACGGGATAGTTTATACAAAATCTTTTGGGAAATCGGCTTATATAGTCAAAGCAAGAGCACAAATTTTAAGAGATTTGGGTGCATGTCCGAGTCCGTTTAATTCATATCTTGCAATATCAGGACTTGAAACTCTTAGTCTGCGTATGCAAAGACATTGTGATTCTGCTCTAAAATTGGCAAAATGGCTGAATAATCATCCTGATATAAATTGGGTGAATTATCCAATGCTTGAAGATAATAAATATTATGAATTGGCACAAAAGTACACACCAAAAGGATGCTCTTCTATTATAGGTTTTGGACTTAAAGGCGGAGCTAAAGCAGGTGAAAAATTTATTTCTGCTTTGAAGATTCCTATATTTACTACTAATATTGGTGATACAAGAAGTATTATTACTTATCCTTATATAACAACTCACAGGCAATTATCCGATGAACAGATGAAAGCTTGCGGAGTAACAGATGACTTTATGAGATTTTCAGTTGGTCTTGAGGATATAGATGATATTATAGAAGATTTTGAACAGGCAATAAGGGTTTCTCAAAAATGATTGTTGAAACAAAGTATTTTAAAATAGATGAACCAATAAAACTTGAATCTGGCAGAGAATTGAAACAGGTTGAAGTTGCTTATGAAACCTATGGTCAATTAAATGAAGCAAAAGATAATGCAATATTGCTTTTGCACGCATTAACAGGTGATGCTCATGCAGCAGGTTATCACGAGGGTGATTCAAAACCAGGTTGGTGGGATGATATGGTTGGTTCAGGAAAAGCATTTGATACGGATAAATATTTTGTTATTTGTTCAAATATGCTTGGCGGATGTAAAGGTACAACGGGCCCTAATTCAATAAATCCTGATACAGGTAGAGAGTATGGTCTAAACTTTCCTGTTATTACTATTGAAGATGTTGTTAAAGTTCAAAAAAAACTTGTTGATTTTTTAGGCGTTAAAAAGCTTTGTGTTGCAGGTGGTTCAATGGGCGGAATGCAAGCTCTTGAGTGGGCATTGGCACATAATGATATGGTTAGTCACGTTATTGTAATAGCTTCTACTCCAAGACTGTCAGCACAAAGCATTGGCTTTAATGCTGTTGGACGAAATGCTATACTTTCTGACCCGAATTTTAATAACGGTGATTATTATCATGGTGAAAAGCCTGAAAAAGGGCTTGCTATAGCAAGAATGGTAGGGCATATTACTTATCTGTGTGAAGAAGCTATGCATGATAAGTTTGCAAGAAGATTTCAAGATAAGGACTCTCCAAATTTTGATTTTGGTATAGATTTTGAGGTCGAAAGTTATCTTGAACATCAGGGACAGACGTTTGTTGACAGGTTTGATGCGAACAGTTATCTATATATTACAAAAGCAGTTGATTATTTTGATATAGCTAGAAAATACGGTTCTTTAGAAAAAGCTTTTCATGAAACTACAGCCAAGTATCTTGTGATTTCTTTTTCATCAGATTGGTTATTCCCGTCAGCTCAATCCAAAGAATTGTGCGGAGCATTGATGAGAAACAAAAAAGATGTTTCGTATTGTGAAATTCAATCTCCTTGCGGGCATGATGCGTTCTTACTTGAATATGAAACACAGACAAAAATCATAAAAAGTTTTCTTGAAGAAAAACCTGTAGAGGAGCGTATAAATGGATAAACATTATACTGAGTCAAAAGGATTACATCTTAATTATTCAATTATTACAGATATGATAGAAGTTGGTGCTGACGTTTTAGATTTGGGGTGTGGAGATGGTACCTTATTGAAAATGTTTAAGGATAAAGGTATCAATGCACGTGGTATAGATATAAGTCAGGATAATATAGTTAAGTGTCTTGAAAAAGGTTTATCAGTTTTTCAAGGTGATATTGATGAAGGTTTGCACGAATATCCTGATAAATCTTATGATTATGTGGTTCTTAATCAAACATTGCAATCAACAGAAAAGCCTGATTATGTAATGTCAGAAATGCTCAGAGTCGGTAAAAAAAATGTTGTTAGTTTCCCTAATTTTGGGTATTGGCGAGTGAGATTTTATCTTATGTTTTTTGGTAAAATGCCAAAGTCTAATATTTTGCCGTTTGAATGGTATGATACTCCTAATATTCACCTTTTAACTATAAAGGATTTTTATGATTTTGCAAGAAAACACGGGTTGCGTATAGAAGAAAAAATATGTATGAGAAAAGCTAAAATACGCAGGAGCTTTTTACATACTATTTTTGATAACTTATTTACGGAAGAAGTTATATTTTTGTGTTCAAAAGACTAGGTTGATTTTTGTTTTTTGCTTATGTTATCATGATAACATAGATTATTGAATTGGAAGATTGTTATGAATAAAGAAACTATTTTAGAGCAAAAAGTAGGATTAAAGTTATCACAGGTGGGAATGCTTTCCAAAGTTTTTGCAATGCAATCTTTCGCAAATAACGGTTGTAATATTACGCCTGAGCAATATACTGTTTTAAGTGTATTAAGCGGTTCTGATGGGTTGTATCAAAGACAGCTTTCAAGTGTTACTTTAAAGGATAGGGCAAATATTACAAGGATAATAAATATTCTATTAGATAAAGGTTATGTAACAAAGGTTGTTGATACGACAGGAAGAAAGGTTCATAAAATCTTTATTACTGATAAAGGTAGAAGTATTGCTAAGCAAGTTGAATCTGAAATTTATAATATCTGGAAAACAATGTCTATAGATATTGAAGAAGATGAAATGAATGCATTTCTTTCAACATTGGAAAAAATAAAAAACAACTTAATAGAAAGAACAAATTTACAATTATAAAATGATTTTATTGAGGCTGATATGGATAAAATAAAGAAATTAAAAGCAAGCAGAAATAGAAAAGAAATGGAAAAGAAAAGAGTTTTTATTCCTATATTATCTGTTATTTGTGCAGTATTATTTGGGCTTGGACTTATGATATACACAACTCATTATCAAACAACAGATGATGCTTTTGTTGAAGGTAGATTGATTTCTATCGCACCAAGAATAGAGGGACAGGTTATACATCTTTATGTTGATGATAACCAAGAAGTTAAAAAAGGTGACTTGTTATTAGAAATTGATCCGGAACCATATCAAGTTAAATTAAATCAAGCAATAGCATCTCTTAATGCAGCAAAGGCAAAATTGAATATAAACCAAAAAGAGATTGATAGGAGTTATTCAAGCATGAATCAAAGTTATGCTGATACTCGTTCAACAGAATCAAGATATAGTTTTGCAAAAAGCGATTATGACAGATATGCAAAGATGTATGGTGCAGGTATTGTTTCAAGGCAGGATTATGAAAAGAGTAAGAGCTGTTTGACATCAGCAGGTGCTGAACATAAGGCTGCCAACGAAAAAGCGGAAGCTGCGAAGCACGCTCATGAAACAGAAGTTGCGAAAACAGAAGAATTAACAGCTGAAATACAAAAATTAGAAGCAGAGGTTGCTGAATATAAGTTGGCTTTATCATATACAAAAGTTTATGCACCTCAAGATGGACTTGTTTCCGCAAGGAATGTTGAGGAAGGAAATTATGTGCAGGTAGCACAGCCGTTATTATCTATTGTTCCTAAACGTGTTTGGGTTGTAGCTAATTTTAAAGAGATACAATTAACGCACATGGAAGTTGGACAGCCGGTAAAAATAAAAATTGATACATATCCGGGTAGAACATTTAAGGGAGTTGTTGACAGTATTCAGCGTTCTACCGGTGCAAAATCAAGTTTGTTCCCTCCTGAAAATGCTGTTGGAAGTTATGTGAAAATTGTTCAGAGGGTTCCTGTAAAGATAGTATTCACAGAAGATTATTCTGATTTTAACATTGTTCCTGGTATGTCAGTTGTCCCTACGGTGAAGGTTAAATAAATGCCTGAAAAGAAGCCTAATCCATACATAATAGCGGCAGTAATGATATTGCCCACATTTTTTGCAATGGTTGCTACATCAGGTACAAATGTTTGTATGCCTTATATTGCAGGGTTTTATGGTGCAACACAAAATGAAACTAATACTGTTATAACCAGTTATATGATTTCAAACGGTGCTATGCTTCCTTTGACCGGATGGCTCGTAAAAGCTTTTGGAGAAAAGAAAACTGCATTATGGTGTATCTATTTATTCACTATAGGTGCATTTATGTGTGCAGTTTCACCGAATTTACCGTTTTTAATTATTTCACGTTTGATAGAGGGTATTGGAGGTGGTCCTTTAATGCCTTTATCTCAAAGTGTTTTATTATCAGTTTTTCCAAAAGAAAAGAGAGGCACCGCTATGGGACTTTTCGGGTTTGCGGTTATTCTCTCTCCTCTTATTGGTCCGGTACTTGGAGGTTATTTGACAGATAATTATGGTTGGCAATGGGTATTTATTATCAATATTCCTTTCTGTTTATTAGCTATATATTTAATAAAAAAATATCTTAAGGACCCTGTTTTGAAACCTGTTAAACAAAAACTTGATGTAGTTGGTTTAGTTTTGATTTCTATTGCACTTGGCACTATGCAGATAGTTTTGGATAAAGGTGAACAAAATAATTGGCTTGATTGTACATGGATTGCTTGGACTGCAGGTATTTCATTCTTTGCATTTATATTTTTCTTTATATGGGAATTGGAATATAAGGATTCTTTTGCTAAGCTTAGAATATTTGAGAATAGGAACTTTGCGGTTGGAACTTTTCTTGGTGGTATCGTAAACCTTATGGTTTATTCAACGATTTTGCTCGTTCCGTTATTTGTTCAAAATATTCTTGGTTATAATGCTACATTGTCAGGTTTTGCTGTATCTGCACGCATTTTTTCTTGTATGATTATGCTTGTTGTAGTAGGACAGTTGGCAAATATTATTGATAATAGATTGTTAATTGCTATTGGTTCATTCATTATGGGTGTATCCACATTTATGTTTGCAGGCATGAATCCTACTTCTTCAATGGCAAGTATTGTTATTCCGAATTTTATTTTCGGTAGTGGGATTGCGTTTACATTTATACCTATGAGTGCAATGACATTTGCAACGATTTCTTCACGTAAAATAGCAGATGGTGCAGGTCTTCATAGCTTGTATAAATGTGTGCTGACAGCATTTGTTACTACTGCCTGCACAACATTTGTACAAAGGATGTCACAATTACATCAAACTTATCTTGCACACAATATTACAAAATCAAGTTTGATTTATCAGCATCATTGTGCCGCACTGAAATCTCATTACCTTATCAATATGTCTAACTATATGGCAGGAAAGAAAGCTGTTTCTGGAATATATAAGCAAATGCTTATGCAAGCTAAATTATGTGCATTTTATGATTTATTTCTTATCTTAGCCTTGATTGCAATATGTGCTATTCCTTTAGTTTTACTTTTGCAGCCTAGAATTAAGGAAGCACGTGAATAGTTTAAACATATTTTAAAACTGTATCAAGTAATTCTGATTTTGTTCTGAATCCGGAGAATTGAGCTAATATATCCCCTGCTTTAAACAAAATAAATGTCGGGAATGATGTAATGCTATATTTTTGTGCTAACTTTGGGGCTTTGTAAGCATCAATTTTGCCGATATTTATGTCGCCTTCCGCAAGTTCTTCCAGCACTTTTTGCTCTTTTACGCAATATTGACAAATATCACTTCCAAACATAACAAGTTTTAGTCCGTCTTTGATGTGTTCATCAAAATTGTTCTCGTTTAATACTTCTAACATTATCTTCTCCTTTTTTAACTTCCTGAATCTAACATTTTTAAGATACCTTGTTTTTTTTAAAAGATATCCGTAGATTGGGTAGTTAAAAAAGGTTGTTTTTATGTTAACGGGTAATAGGAAGATTGCCTAATGTGGTAATATCAGGCAGTTATTGTAATATATATTCACAATATGTATTTATTTAAGTTTTGTGATATATAATAAATCATGTCTTAGTGTTTATTTTTTACGAGGTATTATTATGTGTAGTATTTCTGCCATTAGTAATGTGAATTCGCCTACTTTTAAACAATTACCTATGAGGAATTCTTCTAAGCAATTCCAAAAAGAAACTGAAAGAATGACGTTTAATTCTTCAATGATTGGCTTGAGTGCTATTGGTGTTGCAAGTATTGCCTTTATTGCATTAAGTAATAAGAATGTTTCTAAAACAGCTAAAAAAGAAGTTGCAACGTTTGTTGATTTCATGAAAGAAGCAAAACGTTTGAGGCTTGATGAACCGCAGAATATTAAAAACCAGATTGTAGAGAAGAATATAATCGGTACAGGTGCAAATTCTGTAGTTTATAAATTTTCAGAACCATCTATGGATAGATGGGCTATAAAACTTGATTCTAAACATGTTAAAGAGGAGTCATTTAATAATCCCATAGAAAAAGTAGAGGATGTTTTCGGTGGATTAAATATGGGACAGGAAATTGCCAGAATCGGTGAAAATGTTCATATTCTAAAAAGAATACATGGTGAACCTCATTCTATTCCTAATTGGTCAGCACATAGGACTGATCAAACTCCTATTACAAAAAAAGATGCGGACACATTTATCAATA